>JAHEZF010000343.1 GCA_023251215.1 Sphingobacteriales bacterium
TGGCCGTTATCATACATGTCTTTTTTACTTACATGCTTATTTATTTTCTGATGCCGCGGTGGCTGGTGAAAGGAAAATACTTTGCGTTCACTTTATCCGTTGCAGCTTTATTATTTTTCTCTGTAGCACTTTTTTACTTCGACTTCAAATACGGCAATCCGTTCATCCGAACCATTTTTGGAAGAGCTTCTAAAATCTGGACACATAAACAACTGCTCAGTTGTGCCTGGGATATGGTTTTGTATAATTGTCCCGCAGTGGGCGGCACCGCACTGGGCATCAAACTGGTAAAACGATGGTGGCTGAAACAAAAAGAATCGCAGCAACTGGTGACTGCCAAAGCAAGCGCCGAGTTGCAATTACTAAAAGCACAGGTGCACCCGCATTTTCTTTTTAATACACTCAACAATATTTATTCTTTTACCCTTAACGCTTCTCCCAAAGCACCGGAAATGGTAATGAAGCTTTCCGGTCTGCTGCATTATATCATTCATGAATGTAACCGGCCCGCAGTGCCGCTGGAAAAAGAACTGAAAATGATTAAAGATTATATGGGGCTGGAGAAAGTCCGTTATGGTGAGCAGATGGATATGCAGATTGATATCCGCGGAGATTATACCGGTAAAATGATTGCACCGCTGCTGCTTATACCTTTTGTGGAAAACAGTTTTAAACACGGCACCAGCAAAATGCTTTCAAGACCCTGGGTGAATCTGAATATCATTATTGAAAATGAAACATTGTATTTCATGCTCAATAACAGCAAGCCGGAAGAATATATCAATCCCCATCATAACAGCGGCATCGGCCTGGCCAATGTGCAAAAAAGATTACAATTACTTTATCCGGACAGGCATGAATTAAACATGACAGCAGAACCGGAGCATTTCACCGTTTTGCTGGAGATAAATCTGCAACCTGTGAAAGAAAAGATTTCTAAAAAGAGAATTGTTAAAAAAGTACAGGATCATGAAATGGTTTGATCTTGTTTTTTCTGATCATCCCCGCCTGCGCTACAGACGTCATGTTATTTTCTGGATAACCTGGTGGGTTTATTTTGCCGGCAGTTATTTCTTCACTCAGCAGGGAGCTGACCAGGCCGGTTCTGCAAAATGGATTTCCATCATCCTCATCAAATCACTCCTGCTGCTGCTGTGTCATGCATTTATTGTTTATGTCAGCATCTATTTACTACTGCCCCGTTTTATTAAAAAAGAAAAGTGGATTTCGTTTTGTGCCATTTTGCTTATAGCAGTTGCCATTACGGTGGCATGGGGGTATTTCTGTTATGCAGTGATGTTTCCAATGCTCGATCATTTGTTTCAGATTTCAAGTATCATTACCAATAAGGTTTTGTTATGGAACAGCGTCAGCGCCGGATTAATCAGCTCCTTAAAAGTGGTGATTGCAGCGGTTGCCATCAAGCTGCTGAAACACTGGTATCTGAAACAAAAAGAAAATGAACGGCTGGAAAAAGAAAAGATTGCCCTAGAGCTGCAGCTTTTAAAAGCACAGATACACCCCGATATTCTTTTCAGTTCACTGGAAAAAATTTATTCCTATGCAATGAGTGATCCTTCCAAAGCTTCAGCATTGCTATTAAAATTATCTGACCTTTTAAGCTATATATTATATGAATGCGAACAACCGGAAGTATTACTGGAAAAAGAAATAAAGATGATCCGGGATTACCTGGCGCTGGAAAAAACAAGGATGGGGGATCAATTAGAGGTTGTCCTGTCCGTGAAAGGAGATGTACAGGGTAAAATGATTGTTCCCCTACTGCTATTACCTTTTTTGGAAAACAGCCTGTCCTATTGTGATCATCAAAAGCTGGAAAAAACATGGATCAATGTTGATTTCAGAATTGAAGAAAATGAACTGACATTGAAACTGGTGAACGGGAAATCTCCCGATCGTGAAGTTCCTGTTGCTTCACATGAAAATGGTCTTAGTAATGTCTATAAACGTTTACATTTACTATACCCTGATAAAAACGAATTAAGAATACTTACAGAACCGGAAGTCATGATGACATTTCTCAAAATAAACCTTGGTGAAGAAATCGTTGCTCCGGTAATAAACGAAGATGAAAAAGTTGTACAATAGAATAAAAAAACTGGCTGCTGTCAATGATACAAAATAAAAAAATACGATGTCTTGTTATTGATGACGAACCGCCTGCAAGAGAGATTCTGAAAAAACATATTGCAGAAGTGGAAACACTGGAACTGGCCGGTGATTGTTCCAATGCGGTAGAAGCATTGGCATTTCTCCAGGAAAACCCTGTTGAGCTTTTATTCCTCGACATACAGATGCCGCATATACTTGGAACCAGTTTTATCCGTACTATGAAAAACCCGCCCAAGGTGATTTTTACCACTGCTTACCGCAAGTATGCAATAGAAGGATTTGATCTCAATGCGGTGGATTACCTGCTGAAACCTATCAGCTTCGAACGTTTTTTGCAGGCCGTAAATAAAGTTTTACAGATTAATCTTACTGTGCCCAATCATAATAATAATTCGACAGAGGCTATCCAGGAACAAGCA
>JAHEZF010000344.1 GCA_023251215.1 Sphingobacteriales bacterium
TAACAAGCGATGAACCGGTGCTATTAGCCTCCAACAGGAGTTATCGCTATGGGGATGGTTTATTTGAAACCATCAAGGTAATGAATGGAAAAATTTTATTGGCTTCTTATCATTTTGAAAGGCTATTTGAAGGATTGTCTGTATTAAAATTTGAAATACCGGAACTATTTACAGTTGAAAAATTGCAGCAGGAAATACTGCTCATATGTAAAACCAATAACTGTGAAAATCTGGCAAGGGTTCGATTATCGGTATTCCGGGGCAATGGCGGTTTGTATGAGGATGATAAAACATTACAGTATGTAATAGAATGCTGGCCGATAGATGATGCTGTAAACAGGCTGAATGAAAATGGGCTGGTTATTGATGTTTATCCTGATGCCCGTAAAAGCTGCGATCTGTTTTCCAATCTGAAATCTGCCAATTACCTGCCATATGTGATGGCGGCATTGTATGCTAAAGAAAACAAACTTAATGATTGTCTTGTTATGAATGTTCATGAACGCATCTGCGATGCAAGCATCGCCAATGTATTTTGGATAAAAAATAAAACGATTTACACTCCTCCCTTAAGTGAAGGCTGTGTAGCGGGAGTGATGAGGCGATGGATTTTAGATTGCAGATTGAAAATTGCAGGTTTTGATCCTCAAGTCAAAGAGTCTTTTCTTTCTACTGATGAATTGCTGGCAGCTGATGAAGTTTTTTTAACCAATGCTATTCAGGGGATACGATGGGTAAAACAGTTCCGGGACAAAATCTTTATTAATATTCAAATTAAGAAAATCTATAGCCGCTTTATCAAAACAATTCTCCTGTAGGCTTGTTATTTTTGTCAATCATCAGTAAATGACCCGAAAAATTACCAGGAAGTATATGCCGTAGTATTAAAAGAACATCATTCCGCCATTCCCTCCTTCAAATCTTGGATTTACAAAATTGTTGAGTTTGGATCCAAATCGATAGCTTATGCCAAAGTTGGTATAATAATTATAGCCGGAAGCTAACTGTCTTCTCCTGGTCAGGACTTCCTGTTCAGTAGCACCTCCTTTTGGCAGATATATCTGATCTCTTATGAGTCCGGCAAATGCATAAACATAAAAAGATAATCCACCCGTAATACGAACGTTTACACCACCGCTAATGCCCAGGTTATAATACTTCCAGTTATTGAGGTAATTATGATAATTAATACCAACATTAGTTGTGCCCCATTTTTGGTTAAACGAAATGTTCGCTTCGACACCATGACCAAATAAGGTTTCACGCAATTTTTCATAGATAGTGGTATCATAATACCTGTTATAACGGATATCCAGGCCATAACTGATAGTAAATAATTTATTGTTCACATCCTTATATGGAAAAATATCATATTCAACAGCAGTTTTTGCATACACCCTGCCTTTATTATTAGAAAAAGTACTTTGATTGTAATTGGCTTCGTATCCGTAACTCCAGTGGCTGTTAATGCTCTTCACCAGGAAATGAGAAAAACCGTAGTCGTGATTGTTGACTGTGAACTTTTCTGTTCCATTGCTGGTCTCATATTCAAATGTAGATTTATTTTTGCTGGCATAAAGACTGAAACTGACTTTCAGCTCTTCCGTTGTCCGGTTGGCAGAAACATTGCCGCTGTACCGGAGACTTTTATATACTTTATCTGCATTGATATTACCATTGGTGCCAATTCTGTACACCCAATAATTCCAGGGGTCTTTGGTAGCCTCTGTTTTTTCTCCTTTTTTCTCCGATTCTGTTTCAGTTCTTTTCAGGTTAATCGTTACATCTTTTGCTGCTGTTGTTTTTGCTATGTAAGGAGTAAGGCCCAATTTAATATATTTAATCAGTATATCTCTTACTTCAAAGTTTGTGGCATTGGCATCCGTATTAAAACGCAGAGTATCTTGTAGGTTTTTAAAACTGTTTTGCCCAAAGAAAATTAACTGGTACTGGCTGCCGCCGCTGCCAGTGTTTTGATTGGTTATAAGAACATGGACATCAGCCGCAGTACGGTCGAGCATAAAATCAACGAGATTGATTTCAGTGCGGATAAAAGTCATATCACACCATGTATTGCTGCAGTCAATATAAACCTTCAGCTTGTCAGTATTTTTCGTGTCATTTTGTGAGAAAGTGGTAAATGATAAACTAAGAAGAATGGCAGTAATGGCAAAGGCGGTTTTGATTCTCATGGTAAAAAATTCAGCAGGTTAATGATAAGGGTTTACTCCAGAGGGGCGGTACTATTAAACCGAAAATTATTTTTTTTATTGTTAACATAAATCCAAATTATGTTTTTTGTAGTCAATCATCAACAAAATAAAGCGAAACCCTGACGATTACTCTGTGAACTTTATGAAAGGAAGAACTGGCTTGATGAATGGGCGCCTCCATGCGGCGGATACAGCGTTGAAAACAGCTCATACATTTTTTTAATCGCCTGTTTCCCCTGTATTCCCAGGTCAAGTGAAAAATCATTTACATAAAGATTAATGTGCTGACGCATCACTTCTTCGCTCATGGTTTGCGAATGTTGTTTTACATAAACG
>JAHEZF010000345.1 GCA_023251215.1 Sphingobacteriales bacterium
AAGAAAAATAAAGTCAGCTTTCCGGGATTGCCAGAGATGATTACACCTTCTGAAAAATCCTTGTAATGTACCGATGGCTTTTAAAGAACTTTTGCCCGGCTGGTAAAGAATATCCCATCCTTTTTCATCAAGGAAACTCAGCATTTCGGTTTGAAACCCCTTTTCCCGCAGGGCAGGCAGAAATAATTCCACCCTGAATCGTTGGGAGGGAGCAACTTTTTCAGGATAGGGAACCCAGAAATGGATGACCGGTTTTTTGTTTATTCTGTCGTTATTCAAAATATGCTAACTGTAAATTGTTGTGTAAATTTTTTCTGCAATGGCAAACGACCGGAATTTTTCTGCTACAGATCTTATTTTCATTTTCATGCCGTCTTTACTTTTAAGCAAAAGTTCTACCTTGTTTATTGTACCGGCATACTGTTGCTTATCACTATAATCCAGCACCACCCCGATATTTTCTTTTTCAATAATTCCGGAATCATCGGATATACCCGGGGATATTACAACCGGGAGCCCCATGGCCCAATACTCTCCATCTTTAATAGAAGTGCAATATCTTTTAGTGGGTACCGGTTTCACAGGGTTTAAGGCAAAATCACCCAAAGCCAGGTAACGGGGTATTTTATGATGATAAACATACCGGCTGATAACAATGTTTGATGGTAATCCTGTTCTTTTAATTTCCGCATCAATTTCAATCTGCGTTGCATTGGTAAGTATGAGAAACCGGAAACGGTCCGTCCAATGATCATAACAGGTCCTGATAAAATCAAAGACTTCCTGTTTTAAGTATATGCCTCCGAGTTTGCCGGCATAAACACAAACAATTTTGTTTTCAAGATCCAGGTCCTTCATCAACAGGATATCTTTTGCTTCAGGTTTGAATTTTTCCAGATCAACACAGGCCGGTTTTACATAAAATTGTTTTACATCTGTACCATATTTATCCAGGGAGTATTGTTTCATTCCGTCGGTAGTGGCTATGAGGGCCATGGCCCTGGCGGTTTGTTTTTTTTCCAGGGAAAACAAAATTTTAAAAGCTAAGCTGTTCTTTTTCCAGGTCCCGTTTTCAACCATTGACTCCGCATGTGGCTCATAACTATCAATAACGAAGTCCGTACCGGTAAATTTTGAAAGCAGGTAAGCCATACTGCCGGCCGGTGTACAGAAAGCATGAATGGTTTTAATCTTTTCTCTTTTAATTATACGATAAAGCCTGAAAAGATTGCCGGCAGCAGCAATTATTTTTTTAAATCCAAATCTTTTATACGGCTGAGCGATCAGCCTCATATTTTTTTCAGCCCATTCCTTATTGATATTCCTTATTTCATCCTTGTTTAAGGCAATCTGTTGCTGCTCGGCAGTAAGCAGGATAATTTTTCTATCCGGCGAAATGATTTTCCGGATGATATCCAGGTAGGGAAGGGTGTAGGTTTGCACCAGCGCATCCTTAAAACTCCATTGGGTAAAAACGAGAATATTTCCACCAGGCTTCATCGGATTGCTTTAATAAGTTTACGGCCAAAGATTGATTTTACCAGCAGTAGTAAAAATTGTTTTTGCAAACCGCCTTCTTTCATAGCTGCCATTGCTTCATTTATAGATGCACTTCTTTTATGATCAAGATATTCGTGAATGCCGCAGAAATAATGCGACCAGGCAATTATTTTTTTCTTTTCTGTATTTGAAAGATTGAGATTGTTCAGTACCCAGTCAGTTGCCCGCCACCTTGCGGCTATCACTTTCTGATTATTACTCATTGATCGTTCTGCATGCTGCCGCATGGTGACACAAATTCTGTCTTTAATAAAAATTTTATCGGTTTCCAGATTGGCCAGTAAAAAAAGCCAGTCTTCCATGGAAGCCAGCTCTCTTTCCGGGGGGAAAAATTCAGAGGAGTGATTTTTTAAACGAATAGAAAAATTGCAAGCCAGAATATTTCCTTTCACAAACAGACTGCGGTCATAGCATCCTTCCGGCAAATTCTGCAAAGCGGGATGATTTTCAATTTTACCGTTATTGTTATAGTTGTATTTGGCGGCCAGCAGGTTTATCCCCGGATTATCTGTAATTACTTTTTCAAGCGTTTCAAGATAGTGTGGCTGCATCCAGTCATCGGAATCAAAAAAAACGGCAAAATCTCCTTTGGCCATTTTCAATCCGTAGTTTCTGGCAACGCCTCTTTCTTCGTTTTGTTTATAAAAATATTTTACTCTTCGGTCATGGCTGTACCTGCTTTCTATTACCTGCCTGCTGTTATCCGTGCTGCCATCGTCTATTATGATGACTTCAAAATGCGGCCAGGTTTGCATAGCCACCGTATCAATTGTTTCAGCAAGAAGATGTGACCGGTTATAAACCGGTATAATGACGGAGAAAAATGTCATGTCAGAATTTCCTTATAGGTGGCAAGATACTTGTCGGTTTTTAAATGTACCCCAAACATTTCTATGGCATCTTTTCTGGCTTGTATTCCCATTTCACGGGCTGAATCAGGGTTGTTTTTCATCCATAAAATACCATCAGCTATTT
>JAHEZF010000078.1 GCA_023251215.1 Sphingobacteriales bacterium
GTTCACAGGGCGGTTTTATCAGCGATTATCTTTGGTTGCCGGAACAAAAAATATTTTATGTTTTGCTTTGCAATACTCCCAAACCCATCCGCAATATCCGTAACAGAGTTTTTGAATTATTGAAGAAAAATAGCCGGATTGAATAAATAAAAAGAGGCTGCCTTCTCAAAAACCAATTTTTGCCGGTAAGACGGTAAGGCGATAAGAAATCTTCAATTGTAAATGAATGCTTCCAGTCTTTCCGTCTTCCCGGCAATCATAATTTATAAAGTTTTTGAGATAGCCGCTTAATTGACAAAAATTTTTATTACGCCGCTTTTTTACCCATGCCATACACCCAGCCAATCACGGCTCCGGCAATGGCGGTAATAACTGCACTTACAGCAACATCAACAGCAATTGGTTTGAGGCCCGACATACCATGCCCGATACCATACATCGTAAGATCGAAACCCAAAGCCATCAATAAGCCCACTACAAATCCTACAGCTGCCCCACCTCCCATAGTGGAAGCATTTGCTTTGCCTATAATGTAGGAAAACAAAAAACCAGCAGCTAAATTTCCGGCGATCATTGCCCACCAGATCATTTTATCCATGTCAACCATCATCCCATTTTCATCAAAAAATTTTTTAAGAAGCAAACCATAAAATACATAGCCAAGAACGAAGTAAACAACTCCGCCTGCTAATCCTCCGAGGAGAAATTTGTTTGAGTTCATACTGAAGAGTTTTGGTTAAGAATGAATAATAATAATTCATTAAGGTAAGTAATTCAGATTGCTTTCAGCAGGTGGCTGGATATTTTGTTTATTATTTTTCTCCGGGCTGTTCAGAAACTGCTGTTTTTCATCTGGAAATGAGAAACCGTCTCTGTCTTCTTGCAGGTATTTGCAGGATTTTTTAACTACTTTTAGCGAAACACCCAACTATGCACTTCCATCTTCTTGACGCAGGCGGGGCTTTTCTGCTGGAATATTTAATCCTTCTTTTTCTTGCATTGGCTACATTGGTTGAAGCCATTGTGATGATCATTATGAAATTCAACCTGGCCGGTAAATGTTTTTTAGATGCTTTGCTGGTCAACATTGCTTCCCTTTTAGCAGGGTTTTTTCTGTTCAGGTATGTCGAAAGGATCGGTGGAGATTATGGGCACGAATCCCGGCGATGGCTTGAGATACTCGTTATGTTTCTAGTAACGATGGTAATTGAGGGGCCTTTGCTTGCATTATTAAACAAACAAAAACCTGCCAGGCAGGTATGGCTGGTTACTCTTGTTATGAATCTCGTTACTTATTTACTCCTAATAGCTTTTTTCAATATCATCTGATCAATAATTAAGCTTTTACAAAAAAAGTCAGGTTTTTCTCTTTTCCCGGGGCGGCCAGCCATGCCTGAGCAAAAATCCGGTTTACCTTTACGACGGCTATAAAAAACAAATTGCTTTATCCATGTTATAAAATCTTGCCTCACGCTGACAAGGGTTAATGACTAAAAGCGTAATTTGTAAAAGATGGCAACCCCGGACGACCATAAACCGATTAATTCACCAAACACTGCACACTTGTTATCGGCAGATGAACTGACCTACCATGTCGGGGCATGTTCCCTGAACAACCGGGAGAGCCAAAAGGTGATCTATAGCTCTTTCTATGGCTATGCTATGGCCATTTGCGACAGGTACACCAGCAGGCAGGAAGACGCTGTGGAGATCCTCAACGACGGGTTTTTGAAAGTCTTCAGGGAGATACATCATTACCAGCCTGCTTATAGCGATGTGGTCAGTTCGTTTAAGGGTTGGGTACGAAAGATCATGGTTTATACGGCAATTGATCATTTCCGTAAATACCAAAAACACAAAATGGTAACAGACATGGACAGTGTAGTGTACCAGGTAGCTGCGGTAAATGAAAGCGCAGTGGATAAATTATCCTACGAAGAGATCATACGATCTGTCCAGGAATTATCCCCCGGCTACCGGACAGTTTTTAATCTTTTTGTGATAGATGGATTGAGTCATGATGAAATTTCCAGGCAACTGGGAATCTCCACCGGCACATCAAAATCCAATCTTTCCAAGGCAAGAAGACAGTTACAGAAGATTTTATTCAAACAAAACCAACAGGAGATAGCTAAAAATGCAGTTTGAAGATTTTGATAAAAAGATAATAGAGGCGGCTGACAACCATCACCCCGCTTATGATGAACAGGCATGGGCCAAAATGGAAAAGCTGCTCAACAAGTATCTTCCGCAAAAGACAGCTGACAGGAGAAGGTTTATTTTTTTCCTGCTCTTTTCTCTTCTGTTGGGTGGGGGTATCTTCCTTTTTATTAATAAACCCTGGCAGCATGCAAAACCGGTAGCTGCATCGGATAATACAGCCCGGCAAACTATTTCTCCAGCAACTAATGCCACTGCAGCTGACAATAAAAATGATACCAGGCAGAAGACAAAAATTGATATAAAGAGCCAGGAAAGCGTCAACAATAATGATGTAACCGGTAATGCTCCGGGGAATGTTCGGGCTGTAATACTTCAAACCTCTACCCCCAAAATTAATTCTATCATTCAAAAGAGTAATAGAAGAAAGAAACAAAATTCAGAAAACTTAGTGTCAGTTCCAATAAAGAAGCCTGTTGAGATCAGTAAATTAATTGCTGTTACGGAAAAGCCAATCAACGCTACTGATAAAATAATAATCAGCGAACCTGTAAAAAATAATATTGATCAGTTGAGTAATAATAATGTAAGTAAGCCTGTAACTGATGTCGATGCTGCTTTGTCGGAAAAAACGGTGACAGATCAAAAACCGGTTAACGATAATGAATCCAAAACGACTACGAAGACGGAAAACACTATTGTAAAGAAAGCAAAAGAGAAAAACAGGAAAACCAACTCCTTCTTTCTGTCCTTGTCTGCAGGTCCGGACGTAAGCGCCGCTGGTTCAGATAAATTGGGTAAAATGAAATTGCTAACGGGAGCGGGCCTCGGATTCACGTTTAAAGACAGGCTTACTATAAAAACAGGCTTTTATTCTATCCGGAAAATATATACTGCATCGCCGGGAGAATACCATCCCCCGGCAGCCTTTTGGACTTATTACCCTAACCTGCAAAAAGTAGAAGCAGATTGCAGAGTGTACGAAATACCTCTTTCATTGAGTTATCATTTCGGTCGGACTGCCAGGCAAAGCTGGTTTGCTACAGCGGGAACTTCAACTTACCTGATGAAACGGGAAACTTATGAGTACTCTTATAAAAATGCGGCCGGGCAACTGCGGTATCGCAAATCGACCCTAATAAATAAGAACAAACATTATTTTTCTGTACTTACATTGGGTGGCGGATACCAGCGAAACATCAATAAGACTTTTTCATTCATGGTTGAACCATATGTAAAAATTCCTTTTGGAGGAGTAGGTTATGGAAAAGTAAAACTTAACAGCGGGGGTGCTTTATTATCTGTTGCTGTTAAACCTTTTGGTAACCGCTCTTTAAAACCCCGGCAAAATCATTAAAAACAAATTGTATCAGGTTTTGAATTGTAGCTTATGAAAAAAATATTTATTATAAGTACAGGTATTCTGTTATTAGTAACCGGCCTTACAGTAATTAATTCATGCGGTAAGGGAGGTACAACACCTAATCCCTGTTCAGGTGTAACAATTTCCGTTGGTGGAACTACTACCAACCCCTCAGCTCCCGGCGCCAGCGACGGCAGTATTTCAGCAACAGCAAGCGGCAGCACGGGTTTTACATATAGTTTAAATGGTGGCCCTTTTCAATCATCAGGCAATTTCACCAACCTGGCAGCCGGTTCTTATTCAGTGGTAGCAAAAAATGGAAGCGGATGCACCGGTTCAACCTCTTTTACACTTATCGCATTTAATCCCTGTGCAGGAATAACAATAACAGTTACCGGAACAGTTATTAATCCTACTACTTCAGGTGGAGGCACTAATGGCAGCATATCCGCTTCAGCTACGGGTAGCACAGGATTTACATTTAATATAAATGGAGGAGCTTTTCAGTCAACGGGCAATTTTACCAATTTGGCAGCGGGTTCTTATACTATTGTGGCCAGAGATTTAAACGGATGTACCGGTTCAGCAGTATTTACATTAGTAGCTACAAATCCCTGTACAGGAATAACCATAACGGTAACCGGAGCAGTAGTTAATCCCACATCTGCCGGAGCCACTAATGGCAGCATTTCTGCTTCCGCTTCGGGCAGCACAGGATTTACATTTAATATAAATGGAGG
Source organism: Sphingobacteriales bacterium (assembly GCA_023251215.1). GTDB lineage: Bacteria > Bacteroidota > Bacteroidia > Chitinophagales > Chitinophagaceae > JAHEZF01. The sequence goes on from JAHEZF010000078.1 coordinate 4,264, forward strand.
AGCTTTTCAGTCAACTGGCAATTTTACCAATCTGGCAGCAGGCTCTTATACTATTGTGGCCAGAGATTTAAACGGATGCACCGGATCAGCAGTATTTACATTAACGGCGCCCAATCCATGTGCAGGAGTAACGATTACAGTTGGAATCAGTACAAGCCCAAATGTTCCCTGTATGTCATCCAATAATGGAAGTATTACGGTAAATGCAAGCGGAGGCACCAGTCCATATACATATAGTCTGAACGGTGGCGCATTCCAGACATCCAACATATTTAATAATCTTGCTGCCGGTAATTATACAGTGACAGCGAAAGATGCGAATAACTGTAGTGGCTCCGGCAATGCAACTGTTGCTACAGCAGCAGCAGGCCCTTTCTTTTCACAAGTTAAAACCCTGATACAAAATAACTGTGCAATTTCCGGTTGTCATGCCGGCGTGCAATCTCCCGACTTCAGGGTTGATTGCAATATTGTGGATAATCGTTTTCTCATTCAGCAAAGGGCAGTGTTTGGAATTCCTACGCCCATGCCGCCTACCGGATTATTGCCAGCATCGGAAAGACAAAAGATCACCGACTGGATAAATGCCGGCGGCCAATTTAATAACTGATGTTGTGTTGTGATGTATGATCCCAAAGAAGTTCTTCTGAAAAATGAAGAACTTTTTTATTTCCCCCAGCGAAATGTTTTAATGTCAAATCCCGCAAGATCGAGTACCCTGTCCGTAACTGTAGCTGCCACCTGTTCAATGGTTTTTGGTTTACTGTAAAAAGAAGGAGTGGCCGGGCAAATAATACCACCCGCCAATGTCACTGTTTCCATATTCCGGATATGAATTAAATTGTAGGGTGTATCCCGAACCACACAAATCAGTTTTCGTTTTTCTTTTAAAATAACATCAGCAGCACGGGTGATAAGATCGGTGGAAATACCCGAAGCAATTCGCCCCAAAGTGCCCATGGAGCAAGGTATTATGATCATCGTATCATATTGACCCGAACCTGAAGCGAATGGGGCTGTGAAATCTGAAGTGGTATAGTACTTCGCTGGCAGTCCCTTATCCTGGTAGTTATCCGGATCATTTTCCAATTCTGTTCTCCACACTTGTTTTGCATTCTCTGTCATTACTATTGCAAGGCTGCTCCATTGGTCTTTCATTGCTACCAGCTTTTCAAGCAGTAGTTTGGCATAAACAGAACCGCTTGCACCGGTAATGGCAACAACTATTTTTTTCATAAAAAATACTTCATTTATTTAAGTATAAGAACGGACTGTGAAGATACATCCATTTTATGATGCGGTATTATTCAGGTAGTTGTAACAGCCAGACTGTCAAATGAAACATGAATATTTTGTAGTAAAATAATTACAGGTTAAACGGATTTATTCTACCCGGCGTTGATAAAAATCAATAAGCAGGCAGGATTGGAAAAATGTGACAAAAATTATTTGGGTGATTAAATAATTATTACCGATATTAGCATTGAATTTTCATAGGATAAGGTTTAATGGTTAATGGTTTTTGATTAGGGCCCCCCGATTCTCGTCGGGGGTTCTTTTTTGTACTAAGAGATAAAAGACTATATAGAAGGGAGATTTTTTAAAAAAAGAAAAGGAGTAATGATTCTTTTCTCTTTTGATCTCTTAGCCTTAAAAAGCTTTTTGAGGCTTTGCTGGTTTTGATGGAGCGGCAGTATTTTCATTACCCAGGTTCCCCAATATCCAATTGGTCATCCTGCTCCAGAGATGAAAGGTAGTATTGTCAAGAGCGCCGGAAATACCGTGGTTCTTATCGGGATAATAAGCGCTTTCAAAATCTACATTGCTTTTCACCAGCGCTTTGATCATCTGCACACTGTTCTGAAAATGCACATTATCATCAGCCATGCCATGAATGATCAGGTATTTACCTTTTATTTTATCTGTAAAATTGATCGGTGAATTTTCATCATAGCCTTTGGCATTTTCCTGTGGGGTACGCATATATCTTTCTGTATAAATATTGTCATAGTATCTCCAGGAAGTAACCGGGGCTACTGCCACAGCAGCGGTAAAAACATCCGCACCTTTTGTGATAGCCAGCGAACTCATAAAACCACCATAGCTCCACCCCCAATGACCAATATTATTTTTGTCAACAAATGGAAGGTTGCCTACATACTTTGCCGCATCAATCTGGTCTTCTATTTCAAACTTGCCTAATTGCAAATAGGTTTTCTTTTTAAATTCTTCACCGCGAAAACCCGTACCGGTATTATCAACACTTACTACGATGAAACCCTTTTCGGCCAACATCTGGTGCCACATGCTGACAGCTCCATAACGATTGGCTACCTGTTGTGAACCCGGACCACCATAGTTACAAAAAAGAACAGGATATTTTTTTGCAGGATCAAAATTTTCCGGCTTCAGCATCCAGCCATTCAGTGTGTCGCCTTTACTATTTGGTACCCTGATGAATTCTGCTTTGCCAATAGCATATTCGTCCATTTTAGCTTTCAACTTACTGTTATCGTTTACTGTTTTTACCAGCGCTGTACTTATTTCTTTCTTTTTATTTACAATGATGTTATTCAGGGTAACTACCTGAGGCGTGTTAATGTCAGAGCGGTAATCATAAAACTGTGTAAAACTATCATTGAATTCAACCCTATGCGATGTTTCGCCCTGTGTCAGTTGTGTAACTTTTTTACCTGCAAAATCAGTTACAAATAAGTTACGGTCCATCGGGTGGGGATAAGCCATTGTAAAATAAATCCGTTTATTGGTTTCATCCACAGCATTCACATCAGTTACTTCATAATTGCCTTTGGTGACCTGTGTTTTTGTTTTACCATCAAGACTGTATAGGTAAATATGCTTAAACCCATTCATTTCACTGGTAAACATAAAATTTTTTGCATCTTTTAAGAACCACCAGTCATCATTGATTTCAACAAAATATTTATTTTTTTCTTCGTATAGCAAACTGCTGGCGCCGGTTTGAGCATTCGTGATTAAAAGTTTCAGGTCGTCCTGGTGCCGGTTCATCCA
>JAHEZF010000079.1 GCA_023251215.1 Sphingobacteriales bacterium
CATCTTCTTTTTTTGCATTCACCGCTGCAGCCGCTACATTCAGGTACAACTGTGTATCAAATGCCGGGAAAGCAAAACTGCCATAACTGAATCCTTTCGATACAATATAATTCTGCACTACTTCTGCATTTTTAAAAGCAGTCAGTGCATCATTAAATCTTTTAGCATTAAAATCTTCGCTGGCCTTACCCAGGTAGCCGAACGACACATCGAATAAAGTGGAATGTTGGTTCAGCTTGCCCTCAAACAGATCTTTGTCCACTTCAAGATATTTTTTATATGCATTAAAGGCGTCCATTCTTGCATCAGGCACTTTCCTGTTAAGGGCAGTATCCCTGGCTATTGCATTATAAATAACTGCTTTCAGGTACCAGCCACCTCCATTTTTAGTATTCTTTTCGCTGGAAAGATATTTATCAATTCCTTCTTTGGCTTTCTCCCACTGATTTTTGCCTGCAATGTCCCTTATTTCTTCAATACTCTGTGCTATTGAGCCTGCAGAAATAAATGTGGCAAGCAGCGTAATAATAATTGATTTTCGCATGATTGAATATTTAAATAATAATGCTGATCTTAATTTTATTATTCACCTTCCTGAGATGAATTTGCTGAATCATTGGTTGCCCGTCCGACCGGATTAATCTGATGGAATCTCTCCACTGAAGTCATCCGGGCGGGCTTCGGGGCCGTTTCCATTAGCATGATTATTGCCATTACCATTTCCGTTTTCTCCATGGTAGTCCAAACGTGTAATGGCGGCTATCTCGTCGCCTTCATCCAGCTTTATCAGTTTTACTCCCTGTGTGGCCCTGCCCTGCTCACTGATGTCGGCTACTTTCATGCGAATGGTTACTCCACTTTTACAAGTGATCATCAGGTCATCGCTTTCATCCACATCCAGTATGCCAACTAAAGATCCTGTTTTTCCGGTAATGTTTATTGTCTTTACTCCTTTACCGCCACGATTGGTCATCCTGTATTCTTCAGTGGCGGTTCTTTTGCCAAATCCTTTTTCACTTACTACCAACACGGTCCGGGTTGCCTGTTCTTCGGGATTTACACAAATCATTCCCACCACTTCTTCACCTTCTTCATCGGCTTCAATACCGGCTACACCAATGGCGCCACGGCCGGTTGGACGAACCTTTGATTCATTGAAACGAATTGCCCTTCCGCTTTTTACGGCCATCATGATCTCACTTTTTCCATCGGTCATTTTAGCTTCGAGTAATTCATCGCCTTCAACAATATTGATCGCATTTACACCGCTTTGACGGGGACGGCTGAAATCCTGCAATTCCGTTTTTTTAATGATTCCTTTTTTAGTGCAAAGAACAATATTGTGTGAACTCACAAAATCTTCATCTTTCAAATCCTTTACATCAATGATGGCTCTTACTTTGTCATCGGTCGGCAGTTGTATCAGGTTTTGAATAGCCCTTCCCTTACCTGTTTTTTCTCCTTCGGGAATTTCATAAATGTTCAGCCAGTAACACCTTCCCTTTTCAGTGAAGAATAACATGCTGTGATGCGTGGAAGCCACAAAAAGATGTTCGATGTAATCTTCCTCTCTTGTTTTGCCACCAATGGCTCCCCTGCCGCCGCGCCGTTGCGAACGGAATTCATCGGCCGGGGTACGTTTGATGTAACCAAGATGTGAAATGGTGATCACCACATCTTCTTCCTTTATCAGGTCTTTGATCTTTACTTCATCATCGAGGTAAGTGATCTCGGTCTTTCTTTCATCACCAAACTTGTCTTTTATTTCCAACAGTTCTTTTTTGATCAGGTCGAAACGCAATTTCTCATCAGCCAGCAATTCTTTTAAGTGAGTGATCAGTTTTATCAGTTCATCATATTCTTCTTTTATCTTTTCTCTTTCCATTCCGGTCAATCGCTGCAGGCGAAGCTCCAGAATGGCTTTGGCCTGTATATCATCCAGTCCCCATCCGGTATTCACGAGATTTTCTTTGGCAATATCCGGCGTAGCGGAGTTGCGGATCAGGGTGATCACTTCATCGAGGTGATCCAGTGCAATAAGATAACCCCTTAAAATATGTGCTTTCTTTTCTGCTTCTCTCAATTCAAACCTTGTTCTTCTTACTACCACTTCATGACGGAACTCCACAAACTCACTGATCATTTCTTTTAAGTTCAGTGTTTTGGGTCTGCCTTTTACAATAGCAACATTGTTGATGCCGTATGAAGTTTGCAGTTCGGTATGTTTATACAGCTGGTTGATAATAACATTGGCGATAGCATCCCGTTTCAGGTCAACCACTACCCTTGTTCCTTCTTTGTTATTGGATTCATTATTTACATGGGTAACTCCATCAATGATTTTTTCATTTACCAGTTCGCCAATACGGTTTGTCAGTGCATCCCTGTTTACCTGGTAAGGAACTTCGGTGATGATGATCTGCTCCCGGCCACTGCCCTTTGTTTCTACCGATAGTTTACCTCTCACTACTACTTTGCCCCTTCCAAAATGCATGGCTGCTTTCACTCCTTCCATTCCGTAAATAATTCCGCCTGTCGGAAAATCAGGAGCTTTTACATACTGCATGAGTTCATCAACAGAAATATCCCTCTTATCAATAAAAGCTATACAGCCGTCAATAACTTCGGTCAGATTGTGTGGCATCACATTGGTAGCCATCCCTACAGCAATACCACTTGACCCATTAATCAGTAATTGCGGAATTCTTGTGGGAAGAATGGTGGGTTCTTTTTCTGAATCATCGAAGTTCAATTGAAAATCTACAGTGTCTTTATCCAGGTCGTCAAGCATATACTCTGCCAGTCTTTCCAATCTTGCTTCAGTATAACGCATGGCAGCCGGCCCGTCTCCATCTTGGTTGCCGAAATTTCCCTGGTGATCAATTAATGGGTATCGCATATTCCAGTCCTGCGCCATACGCACCATAGCATCATATACTGCCGTGTCGCCATGCGGATGATATTTACCCAATACCTCTCCAACTATTCGTGCCGATTTCTTAAAGGGTTTATTATAATGAATGCCGAGTTCATTCATTGCATATAAAATACGGCGGTGTACGGGTTTCAATCCATCCCGCACATCCGGCAGGGCACGGCCTACAATTACCGACATTGAATAATCAATGTAAGCGGTCTTCATTTGCTCCTCTATATTCACGGGAATTATCCGGTTGCTGTCATTCGTTTCCAGTGGTTCAAAGTTCTCTTCCATTGCTGATTTTCTTTCTTATTTTATTGCTGATTTTAACCCCTGAAAAGCTCCGTAAACGGGGCTGTTTTTAGCGTCTGCAAATCTACTTTTTTAACCCCTTAAAACCTGATAAAAAAGGCATTTTTTTCAGCTATTTTTTCCACCCCTGTGAATTAATAAATAGCTGCAAAATCATGCAGGTTCAACAGTGGGCTTTCACAAGGATTTTCTGATTTTTTAGTTATAATTTTCCCGTGAATTTAACTCCGGATTTTACATGAAAACGATTCTCTTATTTGGCGCCGGTAAATCAGCAACAGTTTTAATTGATTATTTACTGGAAAACGCCATTACTGAAAACTGGAAAATAGTTATAGCAGATGCAGACCTGAAACTGGCTCAATCAAAGATCGGGAACTCACAACGGGCCGTTGCCGTTTCTTTTGACATTAATGAAGAAAAAGAAACTGCAAAATATATACGCCAGGCAGATATAGTGATTTCGTTGCTGCCGCCTGCTCTTCATTTCCTGGTTGCAAAAAATTGTGTTGAATATGGGAAAAACCTTTTAACAGCTTCTTATCTGGATGATGAGATCAAAAAGTTGAAGTCAAAGATTGAAAACAAGCATCTTCTTTTTCTTTGTGAAATGGGTCTCGACCCGGGCATTGATCACATGAGTGCCATGAGGATCATTGATGGCATCAGGGAAAGAAAGGGACATATCACTTTTTTTCAGTCTCATTGCGGCGGACTTGTGGCCCCGGAAAGTGATGATAATCCCTGGCATTACAAAATAAGCTGGAACTCAAGAAATATTATACTGGCCGGAAAAGCAGGGGCGCATTACAGGGAAAATGCTGAAGAAAAAAACCTGGCTTACGAAGAATTGTTTACCACCAACAGGCTGGTGGAAATACCGGGTATTGGCTACCTGTGCTGGTATCCCAACCGGGATTCACTCAGCTATACATCACTTTATGGATTGGAGGATACCAAAACATTTGTCCGCACTACGCTCCGGCATCCTGATTTTATGTATGGATGGAAAAATATCATTGACCTGAAATTAACAGATGAAACTCCGCAATATGAAACGGATAATAAAACATTATATCAGGTCTTCAAAGAACATATGGATAAAAATGGATTTGGGGAATGGCTGAATCAAAAACTGACCGAACGGTTTGCAGAAACAAAAAGCCTGATGGAAAATCTGTTGAAGCTGATGGAAGTTGAGAATGAGGCAAAAGAGGAAGGCGAAAAAATTCCTGAAGCCTTTATGGCGGCTGATGAAAAAGGCAACCTCGAAGAGATAGCGATTGATGATGTAAAAAATAAAGCGGCTGCATTTGTTGCCCAGAAAATGCATGAAGCCAATCTTACACTCAAGCAGCTTTTCTTTTTAGGACTGGATGATAAGGACACTTTAGTGAACAAAGGGTATTGCAGCCCGGCTGATATTTTACAGTTTGCAATGGAAAAGAAACTCAGCCTGCGGCCTTATGACAAGGATATGATCGTTATGCTGCATGAGATAGAATATGAAGTCGGAAGTCAGAAGGCGGAACCCGATAGCTATCGGGTCAGAAGTTCATTGATTGTAAAGGGAGAAAACAATTTGAGAACCGCTATGGCAAAAACAGTAGGCCTGCCATTGGGCATTGCTGCTAAGCTGATATTGAACGGGCAAATAAAATTGACGGGACTTCATATTCCTGCTGTAAAAGAAATTTATGAACCCGTGCTGAAAGAACTTGAATTGTATGGAGTAAAATTTCAGGAAGAGGAAAAAGAAATTATATAAATGCTACACCAATGTGGTATCATTTTCTCAATTACTTCTTTTTTGCTTTCCATACAACGTTTACGCTGTTCAATATTTTCGGCTGGGTATTTAAGAAAACGAGGAAATGGAACTTGATCACATTATTGCTTACTGCATTTTCATGGTTTGTATTGGGTATCTGGTATGGATGGGGCTATTGCTTTTGCACACACTGGCATTGGCTGGTAAGAGAAAAATTGGGTTATCATGATGAATCAAATTCCTATATTCATTTTCTTGTATTGAAACTTACGGGTATAAATTTTAATCCAGAGCTGGTTGACAGCGTTACTGTTTCCGTTTTTTTTGCAGCACTTATTTTAAGCCTGTGGTTAAATATAAGAGACTATAGAAATAAAAGAAGACAAAAAATTAATTTCTGAAAAGAAACCTCACCCCAACCCCTCTCCAAAGGAGAGGGGCCTGAACCCATAGTTAGCATTGGTCTAAATTCTTTGCATTAATTTTTCTAAGAAGCTTTTCAAAATTCACTTCTGAGCATTTCAATCAAAGCTTTCACTCCTTCTGTTGCCGGCTTTTCAATTACGGTAAGATTATAGATTGAAGAAGTATAAGGAATATGTTTGTCAATAATGAATTTTGGAATTTCTGCCGGAGCATAATTCACCAGGCCTGCTGCCGGATAAACCACTAAAGAAGTTCCTACGACAACAAAGATTTCAGCTCTGCGAACAACATGGATCGCCTGTTCGATCTTCGGCACCGGTTCTTCAAACCATACAATATGCGGGCGGAATTGTCCCCCGTCAGCGGCAACATCACCCAGCATAATATCTCCTCTTATTTCCTGTACCAGTTCTTCATTGCTGTCGCTTCGCATTTTAAATATTTCGCCGTGCAGGTGTAAGACTTTGGAAGATCCGGCTCTTTCGTGAAGATCATCTATATTTTGGGTGACAATATGAACATCAAATTTTTTTTCCAGTTCAGCTAAACCGATATGGGCTGCGTTAGGCCGGGCATCCGCCACATTTTTCCGGCGGAGATTATAAAAATCCAGTACCAGTTGTGGATTTTTTCTCCAGGCTCTCGGTGTGGCTACTTCATTAACATCATATCCTTCCCAAAGTCCATCGCTGTCACGAAAGGTTTTTAACCCGCTTTCAGCGCTGATGCCGGCGCCGGTGAGGACGACGAGTTTCTTTTTGGCCATGTATCAAATGTAAAGCAGAAAAGTTTTATCAGGCCTGCTTTGCTTTTGGGAGTCTTGTTTTTCTATAAATTATAACTGCTGCAAATATCATTAGCAACAAAGGCCAGACAGAAATAATTCCGACAAGCAACTCTCCTATCCAACTCCAGCCAGTACTGAAAGCCCTGCTCAGTTTTGTACCGAATGATGGCTCCTGATCAGGGTTTTTGGCTGATGCATTCAGAATTTGAGAATAGGTGAGATTGATCGTACTGAATGATGAAGAATGTGTCAGGTATTCAATTCTGCCTGCTGCTGATTCAATTTCCTCTTGTATGGAATTTATTTCAGACTGTATGCTAAGTATCTCATCCATGTTTTTTGCCTGCTTTAGCAAATCAATATAACGCTGTCTCACCTGTTTTTTTGCTTCCAGTCTTGATTTTGTATCAACAACCTCTGATGTTACATCTTCCGAAGTGATCTTTTTTTCATTGATCTTCTGAACAGCATTTGTAAGCTGCAAAACTGCATTATCAAACTGGTCAACTGGAACTTTTATTATAAGAGTATTTTCGAGGCTATAATCGGATTGGGTTTGTTCTTCCTGTGCAATGTAACCACCAAACTGTTTTACTTTTTCCCGGAGTTCCGAATTGAATTTACTATAATCTTTTACTTCGATGTTAAGAGAAGCAGTTTTAATTATTTTCTTATCCCAATCTTCCTGGGATTGTGGTGGTACTTTCTGATCTATTGAAAGTTTACCTGTTTGGTAAGAAGGCTTGCTTGTATCAGCTTTAAAGTCATCTGTGATGCTTTCTTTTGCGATTCCCGGTTTTTCACTTTCTAACTTCATATCTTTTAAAGAAAATTCGCTGATGGCCCGGTTAGCTTCCCTATTCTGACCACAGGCAATGAAGATAAATAGCAGTAATGCTGCCAAAGCAGTGATTAAGATTTTCATGGCTATATTTTTTTGTTACAATGATTGAGATGCGCAAACTTTGTTTTTGCACAAAAGAGAATCAGGAATTGATTCTGAAAGACAGAAAAAAGTAACCTGCCCAAATTGTTAAAAGAAATGATCAGTATAAAGTAACCC
>JAHEZF010000080.1 GCA_023251215.1 Sphingobacteriales bacterium
GTATTTTATTCATACAAACATCCTTCGGCGGGCAAAAATAGGGAAGAATCAGCAGAGTAATACTGAATTAAGCCCGGGGTAATTACATAAAAGTATCAAATGGATTTATTCCGTTTAAATCTCGCAATTACATCAACTACAAGCCGGTTTCGGAGAATAGCCGGATTCAATCCGATAAATTTCTTTAGCAGTTTCGGTGATCTTTCCATTGCCTTCTCTAATTGAAGGATCGCCTCTTTTATTTTACCCATAGCACATAAAACTGCTGCTTTATAAAAAAGAAATAATGGTTTGCTATTGCATATCTCAATGGCCGCCTGGGTTTGTTCCAAAGCTTCTTCAAAATATTCTCCCTTGTAAAGACAACGTATCAGGGCCTCCCATCCACCGGTTTTGCGGGGACGTATCCGAACCACGTTTGAAAGATATTGAACGGCTTCTCTAAAAGAACCTGTTTGAATTTTACATTCACCCATCAACAGGTTGTATTCCGGCTGAAATCGCTGAATCTTCATAGCATTATCCAATTGTTTGATGCAACTTTCCCATTGGCCTTCATTAAAATAAGTACAGGCAATTTTATAAAAAAGATTACTATCATCCTGCCGGAGATGAGATGCTTTACGATAATAAAACCTGGCCTGGGCATAGTTTTTCATCCTGTCATAACAATGACCGATCGCTTCATAGATCACATCTTCCGGTTTGGCCAGCTCCACTACTTTTTCAAGCATTTCAATAGCTTCTTTGTACTTTCTCAGGCGGATACAGGCATCGCCGATATTGCGGTAAGCATAATCAAATTTTTCATCAATTGTAATTGCGTACTGGTAAGCATCAATGGCCTTTTCATATAATTTAAGCCCCTGGTATGCGGCTCCCAGGTTAAACCAGGCAAGTTCATTATAAGGAAACTCATCTATGATATGCTGATGCAGACGGATACTTTCTTCATTTCGCCCGGTAAAATCCGTCCAAAAACAGATCTTGTAAAGAGCTTCATCATTATTGGGGTCGTCTTCCAAAATCATTTTCAGGCAATCAAACACTTTGTCAAATTCTTCATAATCATCATATACATCTGCCAATTCAAAAAGCAGTTCCACTCTTTCCTGTCCTTCAAACAAAGAAAGAGCCTCCTGCAACAATATCACTGCTTTTTCCTGCTGGTCCAAAGCCATATAAGCATCCGTCTTCAGAATATAAAGATTAATGTCGCCGCTATCGAGCAATGCCGCCTGTTCAAGTACGCTAAGTGCATCTTTGTAACGCCGGTTTGCTAATAAAATGTCAGCTTTTTTGATGAGAAGCATTGAAGAATAAGGATATTGCTGGCTTCCCAGCCTGGCGGCTTCCAGGGCTTTTGCCAGGTCTTCTTTTTCCTGGAAGTAATCAATAATTTTTTCGAAAGAATCTTCCTCAATAAAAGAATGGCTACGGCCCTTTTGAAGACTTTCATATTGCCTGATAAGTTCCAGTATCTTTTCCCGGTCCTCACGGTAGGGATTATCTTTCATTTGTTATTTTGGTTTTAACCTCAGAAATAGTTTTAAAAGAGCTGGTAGACCGTTAACCTTTGAAATGACTGCTTACGACAAGTTACCCTATAAAAACTGCATTTTGAAGCTCCGACTTTTCCCCAAATGTGCAAAATAATTGAAATTATGTCGGTCCGGCATGTAACAAATCTCCATTTATCCCGTTAAAGAAGTACTAAAATTCTGGATAAACGGTTTTTTTTATCAACTTATTTGTTTTTATTTTTGTAGTCGGATGAACCACACAACATTGACTATATTATGGAGAATTGTTTCCAGAAATCTGGCTGTAATATTATTGCTGGTAATTTCTGTAGGTGCTTTTGCCACTTTAGGTGATGGTAAAAAATCAGATAGCGGGCCAAAAGGATCGCTTCTGTCAAACAGAACTACAACACCCGGCAGATTTTCTCTCAAATCCGGTTATTCTTTCCGCGGTAACCAGGTTATTAATACAAGCGAAAAATATATCACCCTTAATACGGTTGCCACTTACCAGAAAGGACATACTACCTATATTCTTCCGCTTAAAAAGAAAGTAATACTTGAAAAAATTACTTTCAATCCTAACGCTGCTACCCGAAACTATTAAGATTACCGGTTAGCTCCTGCATTTTTACTTTCTTCATAACTCATAACGCGGTAACCTGATTTTGGAATATCAAGTTTTGCCTGCGGCACCGGATTGAAGTTAATGTTTGCAACAGTATATGTAACCTTCAGCTTTCCCAATGACGCTTCATATTGCATGGCAAGACCGGGTAAATTTTTATTGAGGTATTGAAAATCTTTATTAACCGGAACAAGATCTTTTGTAAAATAAACGGTAAACGAAGAACTGTCTGCCAACCTGCCAATAGCTTTCTGGCAATTATACCCGGCAATCATTTTAAATTCGTTTTCATAAGTGAAAGTGATGCCGTCATATTTTTTGTTGGATTCTTTCCAGTTATCCGGCGTCATTCTGATCATGTATTTTTGTTCGCCATAGTCTTTCAATATGGTTACATCTCCGCTTTTACCATCAATAATGGTAGCCTGTGTGCCCAGCGAACTGATCATTTCGGAACGGCTGGAATTTCCTTTCAGGTAAATAATACTGGTAGCCCCATCCAAAAGATCAGCAGTTTGCGGAGTAGTGTTACTGGTATTAATCAAAATATCATACGAGATAGTAGCCTCCGTTAATCTCTTCTGCGCTGATAATTGAAAAGAAGAAACAAGAACTGAAATGCTGAATAATATTTTTATTGGGGTTTTCATTTGCCTGCACTAACTAATAAAAAGACGTGCCAATTTAGTCAATAAGTTGCAACCTCAATCTAATCCTCTCCATTTCATGGCAAGTAGTGAAAAATCCGGACAGCATCAGGCCAAACCCGGATCTTCTTGTGAGCATTTTAACTAAATTACCGTCTGTTCTTCTGTTGTTGCCCCTTCATTTTTTTCTGTTGTTCCTGCATTTGTTCCATTCGTTCCTGCCACTTCGATTTGGTTTTAGGTTTTTTTCTGTTCTCTTCCATTTTCGCCATGATCTTATCATGATCAATAATGTAATTCAGAATGACAAATTGTAGTGCCAGTGTAATGAGATTGGAAACTGTGTAATACCAGGTTAATGCCGACGGCAACCTGTTAAAGATGAACAGCAGGAATACAGGAAAAATATAAGGCATGTACTTTAAAACCGGGTTGCTTTGATCCGGTGACATGCTCATACTATAAATTGAAATGAGAAAACTTGTTATAACAGCTGTAATTGTAAAAAGACTAAGGTGATCTCCTAAAATAGAACTGATAACCGGGACACTACCCCATTGAATTACTTTATCAGGCGCTGATAAATCGCTGGCCCATAAAAAGCTGGCACCACGCAAACCTATTTCGGAACTAAAGAAACTAAACAAAGCAAAGAAGATTGGAATCTGCAATAAAGCAGGAATACATCCCCCTAAAGGATTAACACCTGCCTGTTTGAATAATTTCATTTGTTCCATACTCATCGCCTGCTGATCACTTCCGTATTTTGCTTTCAAGGTGGCGATCTCAGGTCGTAACAATTTCATTTTTGCCCCGCTTAAATAGCTGGAATAAGTAAGAGGTGATATTAATAAACGGATAAATATCGTAAGCAGTGCGATAGCTAATCCATAACTCCCCATAATATTTTTCATGATGTCAAAAATGGGCAGGATCACAAACTTGTTCAATGGGCGGACAAATTGATACATACCCTGGCCCAGGTTTACAAGCTTTTCAAACTTCATGTCGTACTTCTTCAAAATCTTATAATCAGATGGGCCATAATAAATGCTGAAATCAACTTTTGCCTTTGAATCTACAGGTACCTGCACCCTCATGTTGGCAGTTGATTGTACAATGATATTGGTATCATTTGAAGGAACATTCCATTCCATTTTGCCTGATGAAAAATTATTCTTCGCAACAAGAATGGCAAAAAAGAAACGCTGCCTTATTCCCAGCCATTCTACAGATTTATCAAACTCCTTGCTGGTACGTCTTGAAATGGTATGAAAATCAAAGTTGCCGTCCTTTACATAACCGACCTGGGTATTTTGCTTTTCATAAGAAAGTGAAGATTCCTGCTGAATGGCACTATACTGCCAGTTCAGGTTCAAATCCAGACTATGATTATCGGTTACATTTCGTTCCAGCAATTTATCAGCCCCATTCATCTGCACATTGAAATCAATCATGTAATCATCAGGCCTGATGGTGAATTTATGAGTAATGGAGGAGCTGTCTGAAGACATTAAAGTAAATGAGATCGTTTTACTACTATCGGTATTTTTTACTGAATCAATTTTGGGGAAAAACAGCTCTGAAGTTTGTGCACTTTTATTGGAACCCGTATTGATGGTATAGCTGATCTTGTCGAAATCAGTTCCTGCCAGTTTTACCCAATTACTGTCTAAACCTTTGAATTTTTTCAGCCGAACCCATTTAGGCTGTCCTCCTTTGTTGGTAAAAGCTACTTTGATCAGTTCATTGTCCGCATATACTAATTGCTCAGTTCCGTTTGCTGCATCCTTAAAATTACCTGCGTTAGTGGTTCTGTTAATTGTGTCTGCTTTTGCTGAATCAATTCTTTGTAGTAATGTATCTGTTTGGGGCCTGCCAATTTTGGCAATAGAATCTTTTACAAACTCCTCCCGTGCTTTATTTTTCTGATAAGCAACCTGCTCCTTCTTGGTGTAGAAAAAATAACCGAAAAATAAAGCAGCGAGTATTACAATACCGAGGATGGTATTACGGTCAAACTTCATTCTTAATCAAAATTTAAAGACGGCAAAGATAGGGCAAAGGAGGCGGAAGTCAGAGGTCTGAGGCCGGATAGAAAAAAGCTATTCTGACTTCAGACTTCTGACCTCAGCTATTATGTCATCTCATTTTGCAACAACGGATTCTTCACTTCGTTCTTTTTTTCTGCGTAAGCTTTGGCGGCTTTTACAAAATGAACGAAAACAGGTTGAGGATTTTCCACGGTACTTTTTAATTCAGGGTGATACTGAACGCCGATAAAGAAAGGATGACCAGTAAGTTCAATAATTTCCACAAGACCGGTACCGGGGTTTTTTCCACTTGCTTTCATTCCGGCTTGTTCAAATTGTCCGAGGTATTTATTATTAAACTCCCAGCGATGGCGATGCCGTTCGCTGATTGCAGCTTTCCCATATATCTTATACGCCAATGAGCCTTCTTTCAGATCGCAGGGGTAAGCACCCAATCGCATAGTACCACCTTTAGCGGTAATCTTTTTTTGTTCTTCCATCAGGTCAATCACCGGATCTTTTGTTTCCGGATCCATTTCAGTAGAATGAGCTTCTTTTAACCCCAGCACATTTCTTGCAAACTCAATTACGGCCATTTGCATTCCGAGGCAAATACCAAAAAAAGGCAGTCCTCTTTCCCGGGCATACTTTACTGCAGTAATTTTTCCTTCCACTCCACGATGACCAAAGCCCGGAGCCACCAGCAATCCATCCAGGCCTGCGAGTTTCTCGGATACATTATCAGCCGTAATAAATTCACTATGCACATTCATCACCTGTACCTGACATTCATTCACAGCTCCGGCATGTATAAAAGATTCGAGGATGGATTTATAAGCATCCTGAAGCTCAAGATATTTTCCGATCAACCCAATTGTCACCCGGCTCTTTGGATATTTTAATTTGTTTAAAAACTCTTTCCATTTTGTCAGGTCCGGTTCATTGTAATTTGTGATGTTCAGTTTTTTCAGGCAAATAACATCAAGTTTTTCCCGCATCATGGCTACAGGTACTTCATAAATAGTTGGTACATCTGCAGCTTCTATTACCCCTTCCTGTTTTACGTTGCAGAACAAAGCTATTTTACGACGCAATTCCGGTAACAAAGGCCTTTCAGTTCTGCAAACAATCATATCCGGGTGCACACCTTCCTGGTTCAGCATTTTCACACTGTGCTGAGTTGGTTTTGTTTTTAATTCTTTTGCGGCTTTTAAATAAGGGATCAAAGTCAGATGTACCACAACCGTATCTTCTTCGGGTAGTTCCCATTGCAACTGACGAACTGCTTCCACAAAAGGTAAGCTTTCAATATCACCTACCGTACCGCCGATCTCGGTAATTACAACATCATAATTACCGCCCTGCCCTAATTCCAGCATGCGTTTTTTTATCTCATCAGTTATATGCGGAACCACCTGCACCGTTTTTCCTAAATAAGCCCCTTCTCTTTCTTTATTGATTACGGTCTGGTAAATGCGGCCGGTAGTTACATTGTTGGCTTGTGATGTATAAATGTTGAGGAATCTTTCGTAGTGACCAAGATCAAGATCAGTTTCAGCGCCGTCTTCAGTCACATAACATTCACCATGCTCATAAGGATTCAAAGTTCCGGGATCAACGTTAATATAGGGATCAAACTTTTGTATCGTTACCCGCAGACCTCTTGACTGCAGCAGCTTGGCCAGCGAAGCTGAAATGATGCCCTTCCCCAGCGAAGAGGTCACACCACCGGTAACAAAAATGTATTTAGCCATGATGCATGGTCGTTTAATAATTCCTATAAACTAATCTGATAAAATCTGAGCTAAAGCGACCAGCGGAAGAGAAACTGAGGAAATTCCGGGAGGTCATGTAAAGTTAAATGAATTTTTCGGGCTGTTAAAATCCGGGAATTATATGTGGAAAAAACAGGTATTTTATGTTTAGTAATAGTTTTTACCCCTAAGGAAATGTGCCACATAGTTTTCTACTCCTTTTTCCAAAGAGTGAAACTTTTCTGAATAGCCAGCCAGATACAGCTTAGTCATATCTGCTTCGGTAAAGTACTGGTATTTGTCACGAATGTCTTCGGGGGTATCAATAAATTCAATATTGGGTGCCACGTCCAGACTGGTAAAGATGGGAGCAACCAGGTCTATAAAGGTTCTTGCTTTCCCTGTACCTAAATTGTAAATTCCATTACGTTTTATTGACCATTCACTCCCGATAGCTATCGGGATCACCATTGACCCCATTATCCAATACATCACTTTTGCCACATCTTCAACATATACAAAATCCCGAAGCTGTTCCCCGTCTTTATATCCGGGTTTGTGCGATCTGAACAATTTTACTTTACCTGTTTTCTGAATTTGATTGAATGAATGAAAGATCACACTGGCCATTCTTCCCTTGTGGTATTCATTGGGACCATAAACATTAAAGAATTTCAATCCGGCCC
>JAHEZF010000081.1 GCA_023251215.1 Sphingobacteriales bacterium
AAGAAAAGCATCCTCAAGTGAATGATATTTATTATAATGCTGATGGAAAAATTCAATAAAATAAAAGAGATCGTCTTCATTAAATGTGCGGTGTTTAAACCCCTTTAATTTTTTCAGATCAGCGGCAGACTGGTTCAGGCAAAATTCATGGGGCTGATTGTCCATTAACCCTAAAAGCTCTTTACTTTTTTTGATGATCGTTGTGCGGTTGCCCCAGGCAAACACGGCAGCAAAGAATCCGGCTATTTCAATGTCCTGTTTCTTAGTGAACAGATGTGGTACTGAGATGGGGTCATCTTTAATGAAAGAAAGTTGATTATATTCATCAACTTTTTTATCCAGGAAATCTTTCAGGTCAGAATTAATTTTCACATTGGCAGATTTGCATATTGGCACATTAACCGATAGCCTGTTTCAGATCTTCAATCAAATCATCCGCATCCTCAATACCCACACTCAATCTCATTAATGAATCTGTCAGTCCATTCTTCATTCTTTCTTCTCTTGGAATGGAAGCATGGGTCATGCTTGCCGGGTGATTTATCAACGACTCAACTCCGCCTAAACTTTCGGCCAGAGAAAATAATTTTGTGGAAGATAAAACTCTCATAGCATTTTCAACACTGTCATCTTTTAAAGCAAAACTTAACATGCCTCCAAAGTCCCGCATTTGTTTTTTTGCAATGGTGTGATTGGGATGATCTTCAAATCCCGGCCAATACACTTTTGATACTTTGGGATGTTGGCGGAGCCAGTGAGCAATTTTTGCTCCGTTCTCACAGTGTCTTTGCATACGGACATGCAGTGTTTTTATTCCTCTCAGTACCAGGAAACAATCCATCGGGCCGGGTACTGCGCCACAACTTTTTTGTATAAAATATAATTTTTCTCTTAGTCCGGCATCATTCATCACGAGGCAGCCCTGTATCACATCGCTGTGTCCGCCCAGGTACTTGGTAACAGAATGCATCACAATATCAGCGCCAAGATCAAGTGGAGTTTGCAGATATGGAGAGGCAAACGTGTTGTCAACAGCCAGCAATATTTTATGTTGTTTGGCAATAGCTGCAACAGCGGCGAGATCAACAATATTCATCAGTGGATTAGTGGGGGTTTCTGTCCAGATAAGTTTTGTATTGCTGTTGATATAATTTTTAATATTATCAGCATTATGCATATCCACATAATGAAACCGGATGCCGAATCTTTCAAACACTTTTGTAAACAAGCGGTAGGTCCCACCATACATATCGTTGGCCGCAATTACTTCATCGCCCGATTGAAGTAACTTGATCACCGCATCGGTGGCGGCTACACCGCTGCTGAAGGCTAAACCGAATTTTCCGTTTTCAATAATGGCCAAAGCTTCTTCCAGTGCCTTACGGGTTGGGTTTTGCGAACGGGCATATTCAAAACCCTTATGTTTTCCCGGAGCTGCCTGTACATAGGTAGAGGTTTGAAAAATGGGCGTCATGATGGCGCCGGTAGATGGATCAGGTTCTGCACCCGCATGAATGAGTTTTGTGCCGATACCCCAGGCTTCTGAAGGGGTTTTATTATCATTTGACATAAACAACTATTTATAATTACCAGTAAAATATCAAAGGTGGAAAATAATTTCTGATTTAGGGAATGTTTTAATGTCCCCTTCAGGGGATTCAGGGGTATAGTATTGCAGCCGTAAGGTAGTACCAATCATAATTATCAGCCTCATAAGCAGGCCGGGGAACAATCTTTTTATTCAATGCTATAGGGTTTAATATTTTTTCATGTACTAATTTTCTTTTTGCTTCCCGGATATATTCCTGTACTTTCTCATTCTGCATCCATTGCAACTGGGGCGGTTCAAATCCCACCTTATCTCTGCGCAAGACTATTGATTCGGATAATTTATTTTTCAAACTTTCTCTCAGTATCCATTTTGTCCATCCATTTCTGATTTTAAAATGTGCCGGCAGGGAAAAAATGAATTCAACCAGTTCATGACTTAAAAAAGGTAACCGGACTTCCTGGCTATGTGCCATAGAATTTCTATCGGCATAGCGAAGTAACTCTTCAAGACCATGCATGCATGTGTTGAAATATAAAACAGCATTCAGGGTAAAATGTGTGGGAGTAGTATAATAAGCTTCTTTGCTTTGCAGCCTGACGAAATCTTTGTTCAGATCTTCCTGCCGGATAGCCTTCAATAAATATTGACGTTCTAAAATAACCGTAGCAAGTTCGGGAAACAGGGAGGCAGCAATATTTTTAATACCAAACTTCTCCTGCACGCCAATTTTTTTTGATGCATTTAACTCCCGGCTGCGCAACAGTTTTCTTTGATGAAACAGTTCTTGCCAATACCATTTGTAATATTTATGGTAGCCGGCGAGTACTTCATCAGCGCCTTGACCATCTAACAACACTTTTACATTGTTTTGTTTTGCCAATTCATAAACTTTATATTGGGCATAAATACTTGCCGAACTAAAAGGTTCTTCCTGGTGATACAATAATTTTTCCCAGTCACTGAACAGTACGTCAGCAGATACATTGACAGTGTACTGCCGGAGGTTGAACTGATCGGCTACTTGTTTTGAAAAAACCGATTCATCTTTTTCAAACTCCGGGAAGATAGCCGTAAAGCACTGGTGGCTTTGACTCGCAGCTCGCAGCTCATGGCTCACAGCTGCAATAGAAGAACTGTCAAGGCCTCCGCTTAGTGAAGTGCCAACAGTTACATCACTTCGCAATCTTCTTTTTACCGAGGTGGCGAAAAGATGATTGAATTGCTCCAAAGCTTCTGTATCGGTAATTTTTTTATTTTGTTTGTCCGGGTCAATGTCCCAGTATTTTTCAATTGTCAGTTCATTTTCCGGCAGGGAATAATAAAGCCTGGATGCAGGCGGTAGTTTGTAAATATTATTGTAAAAAGTTTCTTCCGGCCGGGCCGGATTGTCAGCATAACCGATCGTAATGAAATTAAAAAGCATTTTCAGGTTTGGCTTTCTTTCAATGCCCGCTGCCCATAATGCTTTCATTTCTGAAGCGAATAAAAAATTTTTGCCGTCGTAATAATAATAGAAAGGTTTTTCTCCAAACCTGTCCCGGGCTGCAAATAATTCTCTTTCCTTTTCGTCCCAGATAGCAAACGCAAACATGCCATCAAAGTGATCCAGGCAATCTTCTTTCCAGCAATCATAGGCGGCAGCTATTACTTCTGTATCTGTTTTTGAGCGGAAGGAATATCCTTTCTTCTGCAATTCTTCTTTGAGTTCAACATAATTATAAATTTCCCCATTGTGAATAATAGTGTACCGGTTGAGATAGTGCATCGGTTGTTGTCCGGCATCACTAAGATCAATAATGGAAAGGCGGCGATGGCCGAGCAATACATTACCGGAATCATTTTTCCACAAACCTTCACCATCCGGACCGCGGTGAGCAAGAGCAGCAGTCATTTTTTGCAAATGTTCTTTGCTGAATAGTAAAGAATTTGACTGTATGATGCCGGTAATGCCGCACATGTTGTAAATATCTGCAATAATTTCTGCGGGAATGGACAAAATTTCTGCCTGTGCTCAGAAATTGACAGGTAATCTTGCTTCTAAATTATCCCAGGCCATTATCATGTCAGCGCCGGAAACAGTTTTTTCAAAAACAATAGTGAAGTATTCAAGATGATTGGCAGATTGTTTGACGGGTACAATAAAGCGGGCAATATCTTTTGTGGAATCAGGTTTCAACCCCCAACTGTCAATATTTGAATTAAGAACAATTGTCCATTGATCCGGCTCCGGGATACAATACAGTACATAGCGGCCTGCTTTTATTTTTTTGTCCTGAATAACAGCATCGCTGTAAAGTTGAAGTTCGGTAGATTCATTGGCGCCCAGCCGCCACGGCTCTCCATATTTCAGTACATCATGAAAAAGTTTACGGCCCTGTAAATGCGGGCGACTGTAAATTACTCTTGCCAAAGGGTCCCCATTTATACTATTGCCCATTTTGAGTTGGGGATAAGCAGGCGGGAAGTAACTCATGTCCATAGGTGAAATATCAACCGCGGCATAAGGATTAACTGTTGTTTCGTTTGGAGTGGTTTGAAGGGCTTTTGAAGTATCCGTCGTTTTGGACTGGGCATCATTATTCCCTGGTTTTTGATTACAGGCCGGTAATAAAAATATCACTAACCATACTGTCAGTACCTTGGTTTGTATTTTCATAAAACAATTCATTAAAAAATTATAGGCAATGCTACTTTCAGCATATCCCAGGCTACAACCAGGTTTGTACCGTCTGCTGTTTTTTCAAATACCATCGTTAATGCTTCAACCGGCTCATTGATTTTTTGCAAGGGCACTTCCACACGAACAATATCTTTTTTTGAATCATATTTAAAAGCTCCCCAGGTATCTATTTCTTTATTGACAATAAAAGTCCAGCTTGTTTCATTTACGATCGCATATAAGGTATAACGGCCTTTCCCGATTTTTTTCCCGCCGATCCGTGCATGTTTGAACAATTCAATTTCTGTAGCTTCATTGGCGCCCATTCTCCATACATCCCCGTATTTTACCAGATCTCCAAAAATTATTCTTCCTGATTTTTGTGGCCGGCTATAAACAACTCTTGCCATTAATGGTTCGGTTATTTTATCCTGAATTTTCAGTACAGGATAGTTTACCGGGTAATAACACATGTCCATGGGCGATTTGTCCAATGGAGGCAAGCTGCCGGTTTGGGACAGTACGATTATAGCAGGGAGTAATCCAAAAAAGCACAGAGTAATTTTTTTCATACAATAAAACATATTTACAAAAATAATAGTTTAGGCTGGTTGTCAGTTTACTTAATCAGGCATCATTGCCGGTTTTTAATAATAATTCAAATTGATCCCGGGCAAATGGCTTGACGGATGCCCAGAAATGACGATAGCATTCCTGCAAACGTTGGTAGTGTTGTTCAAATAAATGAACAGCAGTATCGCTTTCGGTTAAATGAACCGAACGCCGTACTACGCCTCCAAAACTTTTACCTGTTCCCCAACTGGTTCTGTAATTATAGAGCCAGTTCTGCGATCTCATATAGGGAAACATGATGGCAAAAGGTTCCGGCGGCCATTGAAAATGTTTGTCAATAACTGAATATACCTGTTGTGAAAAATCAAACAGTGTACTTTCGGTAAATTCATTTTCATCAACAGCGAGGAAATGATCATACACTACATCAACAAATGCCCCGCTGTATAAACGGTAATGTGGACGAAAAACCTCTTTGGCTTCCCGTGTTGCTTCATGCGAATCCGTAAAATTGTCAATAGCCCTGTGCAGGGCAATTCCTTTTTGAATATCGGGCGGGTAGTCAAATTTTTTTCTCCCTTTTACAAAATCACTGATAAGATTACCCACCATAATCTCCGGGTGGTTGAAAGAAAGATATGCATGGGCAAGGTAGTTCATGAAGGCGCAAGGTAAAGGAAAGAAGAATCAAGGGGCAAGGCACAAGGTACAAGATGCAGAAACGGGCCAACGCTTTAAAACTGATCTTTTGAGATTTATTTTCAAATTCTCAGTATAAATTTTATGTCCTTTTTGTACAAATACAAACAAATACAAGATGACCGGCATTTATCGCTGCCCAGCAGTCACTTTTTGTGATTTCTGTTAACGCAATTAACACTCGCTGCCATTAATCACAATTGCCTTGCCATAGTTTGTAACCTTCTCTACATTTGTGACGTCACATTTAAAATCCCGATAACTATCGGGAGAAAAAATTCGGAATTAGACTTTAGTTTTTAAAAGATACTGATTATGAAAAAGATAATTATAACGCTGGTAATCGCAATGAGCACCTTAGGTGCATTTGCCAGGGAAGACAATGTAAGTCCAAAAGTACTGGATGCTTTTAACACTGAATTTACCACTGCAAAAGAAGTGAAATGGACCGCAGGCAACAATTACTACAAAGCAACATTTATTTATAATGAAAAATATGTGTTTGCTTATTATAACCCGGATGGAGAGCTGCTTGGGCTTACCCGATACATCAGCCCGGTTGATCTGCCCGTTAACCTGCAAAGCAGTCTGAAAAAAAATTATGTTGATTACTGGGTCAGCAACCTTTTTGAAGTGGCTAAAAATGACGGAACAGTTTATTATATCACTCTTGAAAATGCCGACACAAAAATTGTTTTAAGATCTTATGGCGGCAGCGAATGGAGTGCATATCAGAAAATCAGAAAATCGTAATATTTAGTTTTGGTGTGTGGTAAAACAAGCCCCGGCTATAAACGTCGGGGTTTTGTTTTTGAAACCTGTAAATTTGCCGCCTCACTAATCCGGTTTAATAATGAACAAAGGCCCCATTTCACAATTCATCCTGCATCATTACCGCCACTTTAATGCTGCTGCCCTTATGGATGCTGCCAAAGGATATAAAACACATTTGCAAGAGGGTGGTAAGATGATGATAACTCTTGCAGGAGCCATGAGCACGGCTGAATTAGGTATTTCACTGGCAGAAATGATAAGGCAGGATAAAGTAGCTATCATCAGTTGCACCGGCGCCAACCTGGAGGAAGATATAATGAACCTTGTTGCCCACAGTCATTATAAAAGAGTTCCCAATTACCGTGAGTTAAATCCAAAGGAAGAATGGAACTTATTGGAAAATCATTACAACAGAGTTACCGATACCTGCATTCCTGAAGAAGAAGCGTTCAGAAGATTGCAACAACATATTTATAAAATTTGGAAAGAAGCTGATGAAAAAGGAGAACGGTATTTTCCGCATGAATACATGTATAAAATGTTATTGAGCGGTGTGCTGAAGCAATATTATGAAATTGATCCAAAAGATAGCTGGATGATAGCGGCGGCTGAAAAAAATATTCCTATTGTTGTTCCGGGGTGGGAGGACAGTACGATGGGAAACATCTTTGCTTCTTATATAATAAAGGGTGAAATGAAAGCCGCTACCATGAAAAGTGGAATTGAATATATGGTGTGGCTGGCAGATTGGTACCGGAAAAATTCTTCGGGCAAAGGAGTGGGCTTTTTCCAGATAGGCGGAGGTATTGCCGGTGATTTTCCAATTTGTGTAGTGCCCATGATGTACCAGGACCTAGGAATGCATGATGTTCCGTTCTGGACTTATTTCTGTCAGATCAGTGATTCTACCACTTCCTATGGCTCATATTCAGGGGCGGTGCCTAATGAAAAAATTACCTGGGGCAAATTAGATATT
>JAHEZF010000004.1 GCA_023251215.1 Sphingobacteriales bacterium
TATGTTTTTATTTATAAGAAATTTTTCAGCTTTGACCAATTACATTGAATTCATGTGAAGAGTTACTTTCAACGGTACGCTTAATTTTTTTCACGAAGTACAGTAAACTTGCATTCAACCAAACGCCAATAAAAACCAGGAACACACCGCCATAATAAAGCGGTAACCCGCCCGTTACAGTAACGCTAATAATTACCAAAACGCTGCCTGATGCAGCAAGGGCAATTGCATATTTGGTACGGGTATCCCGGTAATTAAAAATAATACATGCTAACGCAATCAGGCAAAAAAGAGCCGTGATAAGAATGGAAGCGGATGATGTGAAACTTTGCTTCGAAATCATGGCACCGCTCTTTCCGCACAGCATCGCTGTGCTGGAATAGGCCATAAAGCAAAACGGGCATTTTGGAATTAATGCCAGTAGTATTCCGTTAAACAAACCCGCATTCTCCTTTCGGATAATAGTGGTTCGTTTCCTTTTGCAAGGCTTACAATTGTTGATTTTTTCCGGTTGTTTCATAATGATGCACAGATCTTAACCCATTTATATACTCAAAAAGGATATTACACCCCTTTGTCATGAACTTTGAAACCTCATTCAAAGGACAGTAATAATTGGCTACAAAAAACTTTTTCTGAGGTGGGGATTAAAACTGCTTTGAAGTCCGGGCGGATTGAAAATGTATGGGAAGTTATAACTAAAAATCAAAGTTCCAACATTTTTTTTAGGGCATCATAATCCGTTTGTGTATCTATATCAATTTGCCCTTTCGGAAAGGGGATAGTGGCAACGGAACCAGTATGTTTCTTTATTATTTTTTTCGCCCCCGCATCACCCTTCAAGGTCAATAATTCGTGAAAAAGAGTTTTATGAAAAAGAACGGGAGTGCCAATGGTATCGCTGTAACTGCAGGCCACAATAGGTTTGCCGGAATGTTGTTGCAATTTTATCATATCATGCAATAATGATGAAGTGATATAAGGCTGATCGCACACTAAAAAAATGGCCCCGTCACATGCCGGAGCAATTTGCTGTAATGCCTTTAAACCAGCCCGGATAGAAGAGGCAATGCCCTCGTTCCAGTTTTCATTAGTGATGGTATAAATATTTTTGTCATCAGCAATTTCTTTGGCAATTAAATCAATATTGGCCCCAAGTATAGCAACAACAGGCTGAGTGTTTACTTTTTTTGCAATATCGAGGATATGACGCAGCAAAGTTTTGTTTTTATACATTAATAATTGCTTGGGCCTTCCCAAACGGATGGAAGCGCCGGCTGCTAATACAATGATGGCAAAATGAAAACTACTGATGTTTTTTTCAGCTGTATCGGGCATTACTGATTTATTTTATTGGCAACATTCACTTTTCCTATTTCAGTTTCTGACCGGGAATGAATCACATCTGCTTTGTCCCGGAGTGATTGTGCCTGCTTATTTGAAAGCACAGCTTTTATTTCAGCCAATACAGACAAAGCAATTTCTTCAGGTGTTTCGGCGCCGATATCAATCCCCACAGGTCCGTATATCATGGATAATTGTTGCTCAGTAAAAGTTTCTCCGGTTTCTCTCAATTCATTTAATATCCGGTCCAATTTTTTCTTTGGCCCCAGCATACCAATATAAACCAGTTTTCTTTTTAGCAATTCATTCAGCATAGCCATATCATAATTATAATTATGCGTCATGAGTACAAAAACTGTTTGATCATCTATACTGATTCTTTCCAGCACATTTTCCGGCTTTGATACCAATACTTGGCAGGAACTGATAAATCTTTCTGATTTTGCATAATTGGCCCTGCCGTCCACCACGGTTGTATCCCATCCCAAAATAGCGGCCATGTTCACTAACGGTATTACATCATTTCCTGCGCCAATAACTATTAAGGCTACTGCTGGTTTAATAAATTCAATAAAAGAAGTGAGGTTTTGTTTTTCCGATATGTAGTTTTTGAATATTGAGTTTTGATCAAGCATTGCTTTTTTTGCATCTTCCAATAAAATATTTTTGAGTGGAGTTTCCTCTGCAGATTCTATAGTTGCATCATCTTCTTTCAATAGCAAACAAGTGCCGGGTTGGGGGTCTTTTTTATTTTCTAACGAAAACAACGTAACCAAAACAGCTTTTTGTCTGTGCATTGCAACTTCTTTCAATAGTTGGATTGGATTATTAAATTGTGCCGGATTAACCGGTTCTATCAATACCTGGATGATTCCATTGCAACCCAATCCCACACCAAATTTTGCATCATCTTCATCCATGGTATCATAGGTAACCAACATGGCCTTTTGCTGCATTAATACCAATAAGGCTTTATGCAATGCATCACCTTCCAAACAACCACCGCTGATAGCCCCCGTTAATTGGCCATCATCGGTAATGAGCATACGGGCACCGGGTCGTCTGTACGATGAACCATCTACATGTACCACCGTTGCCAATGCTGTTGCTTTGCCTTGTTTTTGCGCTTCGTCATAAGCCTGAATGATATTTTTTATTTCTTTCATTGAAACAAACCTGGAAAATTTAAAGCAGCTGTAATTTACAAATAAATGATAGATGCAGAGAGGGTTACTTTCCGATACAAAACTTACTGAAAATATAATCCAATTGTTCTTCGTTGGTTATTTCTCCTGTTATTTCACCTAAATACTGCAGGCTCCGGCGGATGTCTATGGCCAGCAGGTCGCCGGAAATTTTTTTATCCAACCCGTCTTTTATATCAGTCAATGATTTTTGTACTTCTTTCAATGCATGATAATGCCTTGCATTGGTAACAATAGTATTTTCAGTTTGTACTTTCCCCTGCAATATTGCATCCACCATTCTTTCTTTCAGCACTTCGGTATGCAGCTGTTGTTTGGCAGAAATAAAAACAATTCCTTCCATATCTCTGAATTTTTCCCTGGCTGCTGTTTCGCCTGCTTCATCAATTTTATTGGCGACAAGTAAGAAATTCAATTGCTGCTTTTCCATCTCTGACCCGATAGCTATCGGGTTCATACTTCCAACATCAGTTTTTTCATCAGCTACATCAAATAAATACAAAACAAGACCGGCCTGTTTCATTTTTTCAAAGCTGCGTTCTATGCCGGCGTTTTCCAATACATCTGCCGTATGCTGCCGGATACCAGCTGTATCAATCAGGCGGAACAGAATGCCATCAATATTAATCACTTCCTCTATAGTATCTCTGGTAGTACCAGGAATTTCACTCACAATGGCCCGGTTTTCATTCAGCAAAGTATTCAGCAATGTGCTTTTACCTGCATTGGGTTTGCCAATAATAACAACACTGACACCGTTCTTAATTACATTGCCTAATTGGAATGAGTTAATTAGTTGATTGGTTAATTGAGTTAATTGGTTTATCAATTCATAAAACTGTTTCCGGTCAGCGAACTCCACATCTTCCTGACTGAAATCGAGTTCCAGTTCAATGAGTGCAGAAAATTTTATGAGCTGCCCTCTCAGTTCTTTCAGTTTTTCAGAAAAGCCCCCGCGGATAGTATGCAAAGCAGTTTTGTGTGAAGCAGCGGTATTGCTGGCAATCAGATCAGCTACAGCTTCTGCCTGTGCAAGGTCCAGTTTGCCATTTAAAAAAGCCCGTTGGGTAAATTCTCCCGGTTTGGCCAGTCTTGCTCCATTCCTGATACAAGCTTCGATGATCTGCTTTTGTACATAAGCAGAACCATGACAGCTTATCTCTATTACATCTTCACCGGTATAAGATCTTGGTTCTTTAAAAAGCGAAATCACAGCTTCATCCAGTATTTTTTCTCCTTCTTTTAAAAAACCAACATGCAATGTATGTGAAGGCTGTTGTAAAAGATTTTTTGAGGGAAATAAATCATTGATAATTGTAAATGCTTTCTTTCCGCTTAAACGAATAACGCCGATGGCCCCCACTCCGGGTGGAGTGGCCAGCGCCACAATAGTATCATCCCAACCTGTGAGCTTGTTTATCATCTTTTCAAAAATATACTAATTAGTGTTACTCTGTTATCTTCAGCAATCACCCCTGCAGCATTACTGTGGTTTTAGATTATAATCCCTGGCTGCAGCAAGCAAGGTTTATATGATGCTAAGTTTTACTTTTCAAGTTGTAAAACAAAAATCCCCTCGCCAACTGGAGAGAGGACTGAAATTAATTATTAGCGGACAATGCTTATTCGCCAACCACAACAAAAGTAATCGGTTGTTTTCTGTAAGCTTTTACATTGCGGCCATTTTGAATAGCAGGTGTCCACTTAGGTCCTTTTTTGATAACCTTAACGGCTTCGTCTTCCATTCCGTAACCATGAGTTGTTAAGGCTCTCACATCGCTAATGTTTCCTTCTTTGTCCACTACGAACTGAACATAGGTGGTATAAGTGCCTTCAGGTGCACCATTTTCAGCGGGATTAAATCCTGACAGATTTTTTTCGAGGTATCTTTTCCAGGCACCTTCACCACCGGGGAAGCCGGCTTCTATTTCCACTTTATCAAATATCTTATTTTCATCATCATCTTTCTTTTCTTCAATTACCTGCTTGCCTTCATCAATTTGTGTAGGGGTGGCAATATTCTGATCTTTTATACCTTCCTGGTTTACTTCAGCAATTTTTACATCTTTTAATTCTTCCTGTGGCGGTGGTGGTTTTTCCACTTCTTCGTCCTTTTTAATTACCGGGGGTGTAAATTGTTTCATTTCCACTTTTGGTGGTTCCACTTTTGGTGGTGGCGGCGGGGGTGGTATATCTTTCTTTTCTTCCTGCTTTATAGCCTGCAGGTTTAGTTCATGTTGTTTAAATCTTTTATCGGCATTGCTTTTAAGCGTACTGGCCAATACCGAACCCAATAATGCCAGTAATGCAATTGATGCAGTAATAGCAAGGGCACGGGTAATACGTTTGTTATAGGTCTTTCGCAAATCATAAGCCCCGTAGTCCTTGTTCCTGTCTTCAAAGACCAGGTCAAGGATATCAGCGGATAGTATTTTGTTGGCTTCCATTATTTTGCAGTTTATAATGAGATGAGGTAATCCATTTATTCCACAAAATTATTCCCTTTTATTTAATACCATTGGTTTCTTCAGTCTTTTTGATCAAGTCATATTCCTGGGCCAGAATTTTAACCATTGCATACCGCTTTACCTGGTTAATGGTCATTTCATCCAGGATGTCAACCGTATTTTTATAGGTGGCATCTTTATCGGGCTTGATGATGACCACAAAATCCTTGTCGAAGCAATCACTGGCCGGTTTACCATCCTTTTTGGCTTTGGCTTCGCATTCGGGATCGGGTCTATACCTGGATATAACTTCTTTCTTTTTATCCAGAATGACCTTCCGTATGTCTTTAAAATTGGAAGTTTGAAAATTATTTCCTGCAGCATCCACCTTTAGTTGTCCTAAGTAATAATAAACCTGGTTACCCTTGCCCAGCATAATAGTAAGGGCACCCGACTCCTTTGCTTCAGTTTGATTTTTGGGGTCCTTAATATCCTTGGGCATGTTCAAATCCAAGGTAGTGGGGCTGCTCATGGTAGTGGTAAAAATGAAAAAAGTAATGAGCAGGAAACCCAGGTCCACCATTGGCGTCATATCTACACGGGTAGAAAGCCTTTTTGCTTTTTTGACCCCCCTGCCTTTTTTATGACCGCTATCGCCAGCCCCGGTATCTATACTTGCCATATTGAAAAAATTTTTAAGTTTTAAATATTATTTTTTTGTCTTGTTAGCTTTCTCTAATTCTGAACCGGGTGGTACATCTTCCAAGGCCGTTACCAGGTTGTATTTATATTCATCGTTGCGTTTTAATGCGTCAAGAACTGCTTCAAAACTTGGATATTTTGACTGGGCATCTCCTTTAATAAGATATTTCAGGGTTTGCCCGGCAAATGCCTTTTTTGATTCTGCTATCCACCAGATCAATTCATTGTTGAGAGAATCCGAAACCAGGATGCCTGGCTGATTCAGGTTTTTCTGATCCTCAATCGGGGTAGCCAATAGTTGCTTCAAGCCAGCAAAAGGAACCCCAACCATATACGTCTTTCTGAAATTAGCCATTTCTTCTTTCGTCAGGTTCAGTCCTCTGCTGGTATTAATGCCCTGAATGATCTCATCAAACTTACTCAGATCTTTTTCTGATAAAACAGTGAAAAAAACACGATTGGCAGAATCAACAGATATCATTACCGCGTTATTATCGGGCAACTGCTGGGATAATACAGAACCTGGCGTTTTAATGGGTACCGGCTCCGGGGGCTTGAACTTGGTTGCCAGCATAAAAAAAGAAAGAATCAGAAAAGCGATATCCACAAATGGTGTCATATCGGTATCTGTACTCTTTTTAGGTAACTTGACACTTGGCATGTTTACAATAGTTTTTTAAATAATGAGATGAATAAGTTTCATTTTTCCATACAGCTTAAGCCTGCTTCCACTGATTATTTATACAGGGAGCCAAAGCTTTGTGTAAGAGTGAAACCTGATTCATCAATGCCATAAGTTATTGAATCAATACGGGTGGTAAACACATTATACATGATCAATGCCATTGCCGATGTTCCGATACCAAGAGCCGTATTGTACAAGGCTTCAGAAATACCTACCGCTAACTGGCTGGCATCTCCTGCTCCGCCTCCGCTACCCAACGCAGAGAAAGAACGGATCATCCCCAGCACCGTTCCCAACAAGGCGATCAATGTGCCTACTGACGTAATGGTTGACAGGAATACCAGGTTTTTTTGTAACATGGGCAATTCCAGCGCTGTTGCTTCTTCCACTTCTTTCTGAATAGCCAGTACTTTCTGTTCGGTATTCATTCCAGGCTCATTAATCATTTCTTTGTAGCGGCGCAAACCTGCTTTCATTACATTGGCTACAGAACCACGTTGTTTATCGCATTCTGACAAAGCCGCATCTATATTGCGGTTGGCCAGGTGATATTGTACTTTTCGGATAAAATCTGAAATGGATCCACTGCCCAATGCCTTACGAATGGTAAGGTATCGTTCAATGGAAAATGTGAACACCATCAGTAACATTCCAATCAGTAATGGTACAATAATACCCCCTTGGTAAATACGATGCAAAGAGTCCTTTGCTTTATCATGGTGTGGCCAGAACCAGCCTTCACCTCTTTGTTCAAATCCTTTGGGATCACCCAGGATAAAACGCCAGATACAATAACCGGCGATGATACAAAAAATGGGTGCAATCCAGGAAATGGCATTACTGCTCTTTTTTGGTTGAACCGATGTGGCTTTAACTGATGCCGTTGCAGTGGGTTTACTCTCTGCCATGTTCTTAATTTTTTAGTGTTTTTAAATATTAAGTATAAATCGTTGTTTTTCGGAATTGCAATGCTAAGAAAAAAGTTTTTAAAAAAATCCCTTCTCTTATTTTTTCCGGGAAGGGGCTTCAAGATAAGGATTTTTTTAAACGCAGCAACTCTCTGATAAATAATTTGTCCCGGGGTCAAAGACTCTTTTGGAGACTCCCCGCAAAGATGACAAATTTACCGGGCTTTGGGCAGAGACTGAATTCAGAACAATAATGCTGCTTATTCATACCGTAAAGCCTCGATAGGATTGAGGCGGCCTGCCTTTAGCGCCGGGTATAATCCAGCCAACAGGCCAACGATTGTACAAATAATAATGCCGTAAAAAACCCAGTTCCAGGGCACCACAAACCCTGTTTTTAATACCATAGAGAAAAGATTTCCGACAAAAATGCCCAGAACTATTCCGAAAAAAGCACCCAGTACGCTGATGATGATCGCCTCAAGTAAGAACTGGCGACTCACCATTTTTCTTTTTCCACCAATAGCTTTTATAAGGCCTACTTCCCGGGTTCGTTCAGAAACAGATACCAGCATAATATTCATTAACCCGATTGCAGCGCCAATAAGGGTAATAAGGCCAATAACAGTGGCTGAAATGGTAAGAAAGCCCAAACTTTTCATGGCTTTTTCTGCTATACTATCGCTGCGGTCCAGCACAAAATTATTTTCCTCCGTTGTGTTCAGTTTCCGGATGGCCCTGAAAGTTCCTTCGGCTTCTCCCATCGCTTCATTTACCTGCCGCAGATCATCCGTCATTACTGCCATTACAAATGAAAACCCAGATGGAAAGTTGCGGTCAACATTTTCGTAGGTGGTGATGATGAGATTATCCCGGTTAAAACCAAAAGTGGAACCGCGGCTTTCCATGACACCCAACACCCTGTAAGGAATATTATTGATCCGTACTACAGCATTAACGGCTCTTTCAATTCCTTCCCTGAATAATTTCTTAGCTATATCATACCCCAAAATGCAAACATTGCGGCCTGTTTCCACATCCATCCGGTTCAGGTTGCGGCCATATGCCAGCGTAAATCCATTCATTAATAAAAAATTCTCATTGCCCCCATATAGTGCTACGTTCGGACTTGTTTTTCTTTCTTCATGTGAAACGATATTATTCCTGTTGCCAAAAATTGAAATGCTTTTTGTTGACGGAAAATGATATGATTTTAAAAAAAGTACAGCCTCATCTTTCGTAATTTGTTTCCCCAGGTTCGATTTTTTTTCTTTTTTCTTTCCTTTTTTTGAAAGTTTGATCTCCTGGTTATTATCTCCTCCAAAATGAATATTCCTTTCTTTATAACGAACAGTAAAGGCATTGGCGCCCATAGTGGAAAAGCTCTCAGAGAATTTCTGGTTCATGGCTTTGATCGCTGTAATAATTCCTACCAGCGCCATAATGCCGAAAGCAATTATAGCCACAGTAAGTCCTGTTCTTAGTTTGTTGCTGCGGACAGTACGGAAAGCAAGTAAAAAAACGTCGCGGAAATTCATAATGGTATCCCGAAATTAAGAAAACCGCAGGCAGCAAATAAGAAATCATTATAAACGGCAAGAATCAGAAATAATACCAGTTAAGTAACAGATTGGGGAAAATGCCGAGCAGTATTACAAGTGCGGCTAAAACAATCATTGTCCATTTAAAAACAGGAGTAACATGAACAAGCGGTGCATTGCCTTCTTTGAAATACATGGCCTGGATAACACGGAAATAATAATATACACTCACTGCCGCCATCAAAACTGCAAAGATCACCAGCCACAAATGCTTTCCTGTACCCAGGGCGGCTTTTAACATATAAAACTTAGCGAGAAAACCTGCGGTAAGAGGAATTCCTGCCAGGGATAATAAAAAAATGGTTGTGGTGGCTGCGAGTAATGGCTGCTGTCTGGCAAAACCATTGAAGCCATCAAAAGTATAGTCACTCATTTTGATCAGCACGGCAAAAATGCCGATAGTAGCTAAACTGTATGCTGCTGTATAAAGCAACAAACCTTCTTTCGCATCTGTATTCATAGCATACAAAGAGAGCATCATAAAACCTGCCTGTGCTATGCTTGAATAAGCCAACATTCTTTTTACGCTTTGCTGGAAAACCGCCGTGATGTTTCCGATAATAAGCGTAGCAACAGTAATAATCGCCACCAGTAACTGCCATTGAGATTGCAACAGACCAAATGCTTCGTCGAACAAACGGATGAAAGCAATAAATACCGCTGCTTTTACAATGGTGGCCATAAAAGATGTAAAAACAGTTGGCGCCCCATCGTACACATCCGGTGTCCAGAAATGAAAAGGCGCTGCCGATACTTTAAATGACATAGAAAAAAGCAGCAGTGTCATACCTGCGATCAGCAATAAGTCGGGAGCTTGTGTGAATGTGTTTAATTTAATTGTGTCAAAGGATCCTTTAGTTCCGTAGATCAGCGCTATACCCATCAGCATAAGACCCGTTGAGAATGCGCCAAGCAAAAAATATTTCAGTGAGGCTTCATTACTCTTCAGGTTTCTTTTATCACTGCCCGTGAGAATATAAAGGGGAATAGAAATAATTTCAATACCCAAAAACAGGATCAATAATGATTTGAATGAAGAAGTAAGAGTGATGCCACAAAGGATAAAAAAGATGAGAGCAAAAAAATCAGCATAATGAATCCCCACTTTCTCCATATCCCTTGCTGAAAGGATGAGGTAAAGCAATGTTGATATAAAAACAATGGTATCGAAGAGCAAAGCAAAACGGTCAAATACGATCATCCCCCTGACATCAATTTTAAAAAAGACCGCTCCATTCATTTCCAGGATATTTACCAGTAATAAAAGCCCCATTCCTGCAATAGCAATATTCCGGACAGAGCTTTTTTGTTTCAGCATAATGCCGCTGAACATCATGATAACGCCTAAAACTGCCGATAATAATAATGCATTCATACAATCCTTTAATTAATACTTCGGTAACATGGGAAGTATATCTGCCTTTTTTAAAATTGAATCTGTTATTTCATTGGTAATATTCAGTAATCCCTGCGGGTAAACTCCCATCCAGAAAATCAATATCACAATCACACCCAATGCCAGTTTTTCATTTAAAGTTATATCTGTAGCCGTTTCGGTGATAATATTGGTATCCCCGTAAAAAACTTTCCGGATCATATTCAACATATATACTGCTGCAAGAATAATGCTCAGGCCCGCAAACGCTGTAAACCATACATAATATTTTGTAACAGCTGAATTCAGAAGGCCATTGAACATGAGGAATTCACCAGCAAAAGCATTGGTAAGCGGCAATGCAATATTTGCCAGGGCAATAATCACCAGCAAAATAGCAAGGGCCGGGGCTTTTTGCGCCAGGCCTCCCAGTTCAGATATTTTTCTTGTGCCATATCGTCTTTCAATAATTTCCACAACTATCCACAAACCAATAATGTTAATGCCATGGTTGAACATTTGTATCATCACTCCCTGCATACTACTTTTATTCTCTGCAAAAATAGCGGCACACATCAACCCTAAATGTGCAATGGATGAGTAGGCTACCAATCTTTTCAGATCATTTTGCCGCATTGCAATAAGTGAAGCATAGATCATTCCTGTTACAGCCAATGAAGTCACTATATCTCCCCACTGAAATGATGCAATTGGTAACACCGGAAGCAGCCACCGAAAAATACCAAACACTCCCATTTTCACCATCACGCCACTCAGCACCATCGTTGTTGCCGTTGGCGCCTGTTCATAAGTATCCGGCTGCCATGTATGAAAAGGAAAGATGGGCATCTTGACGGCAAATGCTATGAAAAACAACCAGAACAAAAATCCCTGCTGCTTGCCGGAAAGAGTGACTTTGTAAAATGAATTTATATCAAAAGAATGATCGGCCGTTTGTGCGTACACATATAAGATACCAATCAGCATCAGCAATGAACCCACAAATGTGTAAATAAAGAATTTGAAAGTAACCTGTATTCTTTTTTCGCCACCCCATAGTGAACACAGAAAATACATGGGTATTAATGCCAGCTCCCAGAAAAAGTAAAACAATAAAGCATCCATGGCAAGAAACACTCCCATTAGCCCTGCCTGTGCCAGTAACATCAATGCAAAAAAATTATTTGCTTTTTTATATGACACTCTCCATGTGGCCCAAAAGATCAACGGATAAGCAAGGGCGGTAAGCAGGCAAAGTAGCTGGCCCATACCATCCAGCTTTACAGAAAAACTACTGTTGAAAGCCATCATCCAATCCGATTGATGCTGCAGGTACTTTTCTTCTTTCAATATTGTGAATCCCAATAATGAAATAACCAGGGTTATCAATGAAGAAAATAAAACCCATGAACGAACAGACCTCTCATTTTTAATAAAGAAAGCGGTTAGCCCGGTCAGCAATGGAATTAATATGAGTAAAACTGGAACCATGCCCCTATCCCCTTGCCAAAGGCATCCCTTTGGGAAAAGGGGGATTTTAAATTTTTTTATAATAATTAAATCTTCGCCCTTTCAATTCTTATCATTTTTGCAGTTTTCAAAAAAAATGTACCCTTTTAATAATCTTCAATACTCTCCTTTAAGGTTGGTGCCTTATTTTCTTAAAAAAAATTGCAACACAAAAATTAATACCATACTCAATACCATAAGCAGGATATAATTGCCCACCTGCCCACTTTGCAATAAGCGCAACTGCCGGCTAGTGTAATTCACCACTTTCCCCACTCCGTTCACAATGGAATCAATTACCCTTCCTTCAAAAACTGAATTGAAAAAGTCACCCAGCTTATTCAATGGATTCACAATTATTTTTCCATATAATTCATCTACATACCATTTATTCTCTAAAATTTTTCCAAGACCGCCAGCTTCTGAACGTTTATAATTCCGGAAAAAGAACCATGCAAAAACAACAGCAGCCACACCCGTTGCAGTGGACAAACCCATCAATGAAAGTTCAGTGGCCTGTGAAACCAAGTGTTCTGTTTTTAGGGGTATTACAGGAGCTAAAAATTCATTCAGCTTTTCTCCCCCTTGCATAAAAACTTCAGGAATACCAACAAAACCACCGATGATGGAAAGTATGGCCAAAACAATCAACGGAATAGTCATTGATGCCGGGCTTTCATGCACATTATGTCTTTGTTCTTCTGTTCCCCGGAAGTTTCCGGTAAAAGCGACAAATAATAAACGGAACATATAAAAAGCAGTAAGCCCCGCGCCGAATAAAGCCACTACGTATAATATTTTATTATTCTCAAATGCGCTAAGAAGTATTGCATCTTTAGAAAAAAATCCTGAGAATGGTGGAATGCCTGCAATAGCAATACACCCAATCAGGAAAGTGATATAAGTGATCTTTATCTTTTTACTTAAGCCGCCCATATTGCAGATATCCTGTTCACCGCTCATGGCATGGATCAAACTACCGGCTGCCAGGAACAATAATGCTTTAAAGAATGCATGAGTCATTACATGAAAAACAGCGGCTGAATAAGCGCCGACACCCAATGCAAGAAACATAAACCCTAATTGACTGACGGTAGAATAAGCCAGTACTTTTTTTATATCATTTTGTTTTAATGCAATAGTAGCCGCAAGAATGGCTGTTGCCAACCCAACAACAGCAACCACATTCATGCTAAGTGGCGAAAGCGAATAAAGAACATTACTCCTCGCAATCATATAAATGCCGGCAGTCACCATTGTAGCGGCATGGATCAGCGCTGATACCGGCGTGGGACCCGCCATTGCATCGGGCAACCATGTATATAAAGGTATCTGTGCACTTTTACCTGCAGCGCCAATAAATAATAAAAGTGTAATAACAGTTGCATCTGTACTATTTAATTTGGACACATTGGCAAAAACATCAGCATAAGTAACCGTACCTGTTTTAGCAATCAGCCAGAATACTGCGATCAGGAAACCAAGATCGCCGATGCGGTTCATGATAAAAGCTTTGTTGGCAGCCTTGTTAAAATCATTATTCTTAAACCAGTAACCGATCAACAGGTAAGAACACAGTCCCACCCCTTCCCAGCCCATGAACATGATGACATAATTGGCGCCCATCACCAGCAGCAGCATGGAGAAAATAAAAAGATTCAGGAAAGAAAAATATCTTCCAAAGTGTTCCGGCTTTTCTTCTTTCATGTACGAAGTGGAATAAACATGAATGATGAAGCCAACCCCGGTAATTATCAATAAAAACAGGGAAGACAAGGCATCGACCTGGAAAGCAAAAGGAATAATGAGTTTACCGACTGAAATAAAATTAAAATATTCTGCTACATGACTGTTTCCTCCTTTTACTTCCATAAAAACCCAGCAACTCAGTATAAAAGAAGCAAAAATGACAGAACAGCCAATTATGCTGATAAGCGATTTGGATAAATATCTTCTTCCCAACCCATTGATGAGAAACCCCAGCAATGGAAGTAAGGGAATCCAGTAAACTAATTCTAAAGCATTCTGCATAATTATATTCTAAAAGCTGTCTTAATGTTTCAACCTGTTCAAAAAATTCACATCCACTGAGTGAATGTTCCGGTACATCATTACGATAATAGCCAATCCCACACTTACTTCAGCCGCCGCCACTACCATAATGAAGAATACAAATATCTGCCCGTCACTTCCGGCTGTTGCATCAACCGCTGCATTTTTCAGGTGATGCATTTTTGAAAATGCTACGAGCATCAGGTTCACCGCATTCAGCATGATCTCAATGCACATAAAAATAATGATCGCATTGCGGCGTGTCAGCACACCTGCAATACCAATGCAGAATAAAGCAATAGACAGAAATATGTAATAGTTTACAGGCATTGTCTTGTCTCTTGTTACTGGTTACTGGTTTCTTGTTACCCGTTACTTGTTTAAAAGATGCCAGTTGCTAATAACCAGTAACAAGCAACCAGCAACCATATTACTCCTTCTTCCCAATCATCACAGCACCCACCATAGCGCTTAAAAATAAAATACTGCTTATTTCAAAGGGCACTACATAATTGGTGAACAATTCTATTCCAAGATTTTTAATCAGCCCGATATTTCCTGTCTTGACTTCGGCCAACTGGTTCTTAATATCAATATTACGCAACGCAGCCACCAGCACCAGCAGCAGGCATCCACCCGCCACAGCGCCTGCTAATCTTATCCAGCGGTACTTTTGCGGTTCTGAACTTTTTCGAACATCAATCAGCATGAAAACATACAGGAAAAGCACCATGATGGCGCCTGCATAAACAATAATATTTACAATGGCAAGGAATTGCGCATTCAGTAAAAAGTAATGGCCTGATATGGCAAAGAATACCATGATCAGCCAAAGCACACTGTACACGGGATTCTTACTGGTAATCACCATCAGTGCACTGAACAATGCCATCACTGAAAGAAACCAGAATAATAGTTGAGTGATGTTCATATACCCCCATCCCCTAAAGGGGTATTTAGTAATAGTTCTTTAATAATATTTTTTCTTCTATAGGTCACAACTAATAAATTACCTGCCTTATTCTTAGTTCCCCTTTTCCAGAAGAGATGCATTCGGCAAAGGGACAGCGGCTTGCTTTTTTTCGCCTAAAGCTTTTCGATATGCTTCGGGATTTTCCTTTGGATGCGGAATCAACAAATCTTCTTTTTTATATATAAATCCCTTTCTTCCATAATTTGCAGGGGCAAAGGATTGCGACAAATAGATCGCATCTTTGGGACAGGCTTCTTCACACAAACCACAGAAAATACACCGCAGCATATTGATCTCGAATTTGGCTGCATACTTTTCTTCAAGGTATAAATGTTCTTCGCCCGGCAACCGTTCTGCTGCCTCCATGGTAATAGCTTCAGCCGGACAGGCCACAGCACACAAGCCACAGGCTGTGCATCTTTCACGACCTTCTTCATCACGGTTCAGCACCTGCAATCCCCGGAATACTTCGGAAAAAGTTCTTTTTTGTTCGGGGTATCTAATCGTCACCTTTCTTTTAAAAAAATGGCTAAGCGTGATACTCATTCCTTTTATAATATTCCACAGGTATATCTTCTCCAATGCCGTCATTGGTCTCCGGTTTACCTGCTTAGCTCTTTGTGTTAATTGCATGCCCCTGATCCCTAAAGGGAGATTTAAAATTTTGCAAATATATATTTTATGTGCCCTTCATTATTACTACTATCATCTTCTGGTGCATCGCATGCTGACTCTTCGGTTAGCATCCCGATATTCATCGTCGGGGCTCTTCATCATTCTGTCCCAGGGGGATCCCTTTGGGAAAATTCAATTCATCAATTTTGAACCACTACGGGGTTCTTAAAAAATCTTTATCATCATTCACCGGGTTTCACCCGATGCTACTAACATTTTGCCCCTTTGGGGCAATCAACCGTTTCAAATTAGCAGGCCTTGTGCCTTGCTATTTTCCCCCTTTGGGGGAATTAATGGGGGCCTTTCAACATCAGCATCACAAACGCTGTAATGATCATATTTGCCAGCGCCAGCGGGATCAATTTTTTCCAGCCAAGGTTCATCAACTGGTCATACCGGAACCGGGGGATCGTCCAACGGATCCAGATGAATACAAAAACAAAGAAAAATGCTTTCGCCAATAAAACAACAAAACCGATTATCGCCAGCCAATTTTGATTCAGCCCCCAACTGGCTTCATTCACAAAGGGAATATCATATCCTCCAAAAAACAGAGTGACCATTACCACACTGCTGATGAACATGTTGATATATTCAGCAAACAAATAAAATCCGAGTTTCATGGATGAATATTCCTGGTGATAACCAAAGTTCAATTCGTTTTCTGCTTCGGGCAGGTCGAAAGGCGTACGGTTACATTCAGCGAGTGCACATACAAAAAAGATAAGAAATCCCAGCGGTTGATAAATAATATGCCAGCCATGGTCAATTTGGTTTTGCATGATCACACTCATCTTTAATGACCC
Source organism: Sphingobacteriales bacterium (assembly GCA_023251215.1). GTDB lineage: Bacteria > Bacteroidota > Bacteroidia > Chitinophagales > Chitinophagaceae > JAHEZF01. The sequence goes on from JAHEZF010000004.1 coordinate 16,283, forward strand.
TGTCAGGAACAACACTGAGATCAACGCCAAACCCATCGCCAGTTCATACGAGATCATCTGCGATGCGCCACGGACAGATGCGATCAAAGAAAATTTATTATTGGATGCCCAGCCTCCGATCATAATTCCATATACACCCAGACTGACTACGCCAAAAATGTAGAGGATGCCGATGTCTATATCAGCCACCTGCATGTTTATATCACGACCGAAAAGATGCATGGGGGTACTCCAGGGTATTACGGCGCTGGTTAGCATAGCGGTGATCATAGCCAGCGAAGGACCCAGTATGAATAAGAATTTTGATGATGCAAGGGGGATAATCTCTTCCTTAAAAAATAATTTGCCGCCATCGGCAAGTGGTTGCAATATTCCCCATGGCCCTGCCCTGTCGGGCCCGAGACGATCCTGCAAAAATGCGGCGATCTTTCGTTCGGCATAAGTGCTGTACATAGCAATTAAAAGTGAGAGTGTGATGATCAATCCCACCAGTAAAAATTTTTCGAGAATCAACCACCAGTCTATGGATAATAAAATCATAAACCCTGAATCCCTAAAGGGACTTTTTAATTACATAATCCAGTTTCAAAAATCATATACACTTCCCAACTCCCCTTTCTTTAGGGGTTGGGGGTAAACGTTTCACTTGTTGCCGGACCCGGTATTGCACTCAAATTAATATCCCGATCATTCACATCACTGATGCTGTGAATATCCATCATCAGTTTCGGATCTCTTCCACCCATCACTTCAGTAATCGTTTCATTCGGCATTACCAGGCCGGGATACTTGCCCTGTCCGATTACAGAATGACGTTTAATATTAGTAAGCCCTTCTATCACCCAGTCATTGAGATGTTTTTTATCAAAGCGACAGGTATTACAAATCCATCCAGGTTTGCCGTCATAGCTCTGTACTTCACCCCATTCATCTTTTCTGGCCGTTACTCTCAGTACTTCATCACCCCTGTTCCAAAGAATTACTTTACCACAACATGTAGCGCAATCCCGGTGTGCATTCACGGGTTTGGTAAACCATACCCTGTTTTTAAACCGGAATGTTTTATCTGTTAATGCGCCAACCGGGCATACATCAATCATGTTTCCGCTGAAATCATTATCAATGGCCTTTGAGATATAGGTGGAAATTTCTGATTGATCACCCCGATCCAGGATTCCATGCACCCGTTTATCGGTCAATTGATCTGCAACATAAGTACAGCGGTAACATAGTATGCAACGGGTCATGTGCAATTTTATATACGGCCCGATATCTTCCTGTTCAAATGTTCTTCTTTTAAATTCGTAACGGGTTCCTTCTTTACCATGTTCGTACGACAAATCCTGCAGGTCACATTCACCGGCCTGATCACACACAGGACAATCCAGCGGATGATTGATCAATAAAAATTCCACCACAGCATTTCTTGCTTCCAGTACATCAGGGTTGGTCATACTTTCTACCAGCATGCCGTCCATTACATTGGTACGACAGCTTGCTACTAATTTCGGCATTGGCCGGGGATCAACAGCAGAACCCTTTGCCACTCTTACCAGGCAGGTACGACATTTACCGCCACTGCCTTTCAGCTTGCTGTAAAAACACATGGCCGGCGGCGCCACATCACCGCCGATCTTGCGGGCAGCCATAAGAATAGTTGTTCCCGGCTCTACTTCTGTGGTGATGTTGTCAATGGTTACTTTATATAATTTCGGTGTATCTGGCATTACCTGCTGCTTATGTCTTTATAAAAATCAATTATGTTTCCTTGTTTTGTTCAATGGAAATGTTCCTCCAACCATAACATTCATTTGGGTAAATACAAATGCCTGTTTACTCCTGCCGGGAATTCCTTTTTTATGCAACACTATATCCGGCATATTGATATAGCCATACTTATCTTCAATCTTTATTACAAAATATTTAAATAATGTCAGCTGCACGCCTGCTTTTGCCGACAGCCCAAAGCCCGATACATGAAACCTGTCATTACGTTCATAATTCAGAAAGGTAACATCGGTTCTTGGAAACAACACCCCTGCACCCGTGCCAAGCATCCCGCTGATGATACATATATTATTTTTTGAATGATACCACAGGAAATATTTTTCCGCTTCGGCATTTATATAATTCAACCCGTTGGTATGTTCGAATTTTAAAAAATCGGGGGTTAAACCCTTATCGCCATCATACGTTCCTTTATAAGGCCCATCCCGGTTGATGAAACCTTTCATTATTACGGTCTGGTTTTTCTCCATTACATATTTCATGTGATCTTCTCCCAGGGTAAATGCAAGATTATTTTTGATAAAATAACCGGCCCTGAAATTTGTTTGCGGAATGGTGAGCCTGTTGAACTGGAGATAATCATGAAAAGTAATGGGCAGGGAGGGCCTGTCCTGTGCCCTTACATTATATAGTTTAAATTGGTAATCATCTCCTTTAAAACTGATGGTGCTTCTGGTATAATACGCCCTGTTCCATCCCCACAAAATAAAAAATTGCCCCTTTTTATGGTCATTATAAAAAGTTTTTTGCTGCGCAAAAGCTATTTTTCCCGCAAGGAAAAAAATTGTTATGATAATACTATTTTTCACGTTGTTGTTTTACACAGTTACTGTTGCTCCTGGTAAATCTTTCGCATAATCAGCCAATCCATAGTTTTTTCTTTGTGCCTCATCCGGGTTCATTACATGCCATTCAAATTCGTCGCGGAAATGCCGGATAGCTGAAGCTACCGGCCATGCTGCCGCATCCCCAAATGGACAGATCGTATTTCCTTCGATCTTCGACTGAATATCCCACAACAAATCTATATCACTCAGCTTGCCTTTTCCATATTCAATATTATGAAGGATCTTTTCCATCCATCCTGTTCCTTCCCGGCAAGGAGAACATTGCCCGCAACTTTCATGACGGTAAAATCTTGCCAGTGTCAAGGTATGACGAACGACACACTGATCCTCATCCAGTACAATGAAACCGCCGGAACCCATCATGGAACCTGATTGAAACCCGCCATCAGACAAACTTTCATAAGTCATCATCCTTGTTTCACCCTTAGCTGTTTTTAACAACAGGTTTGCCGGTAAAATGGGAACGGATGAACCACCGGGGATACATGCTTTCAATCTTCTGCCGTTGGCAATGCCGCCACAATATTCATCGCTGTAAATAAATTCTTCTACCGGAATATTCATTTCAATTTCATACACACCCGGCTTTTTTATATTGCCACAGGCTGAAATAAGTTTTGTCCCGGTTGATTTTCCAATACCTATTTTTGAATACGATTCGCCCCCTTCATTAATAATGGGAACAACCGCTGCAATTGTTTCCACATTATTCACCACCGTGGGACAATCCCACAAACCTTTTACTGCCGGGAAAGGAGGTTTGATTCTTGGATTACCTCTTTTCCCTTCCAACGATTCAAGCAAAGCTGTTTCTTCGCCACAGATATAGGCACCTGCCCCGGTGTGAATATAAATTTCACAATCAAAACCAGTTCCTAAAATATTTTTCCCCAGCCATCCGTTGTTCTTTGCTTCATTAATAGTCTGTTCCAAAATATCAACGATCCATCCAAACTCACCACGGATATAAATATAGGTTCTGTTGCTACCGATTGCATAAGATGAAACGATCATTCCTTCAATCATTAGATGAGGAATGAATTCCATTAAATACCGGTCTTTGAAAGTTCCCGGTTCACTTTCATCTGCATTTACTACCAGATAACGGGGCACTCCTTCGGGCTTGATAAGGAAACTCCATTTCAAACCTGCCGGAAAACCGGCGCCACCGCGGCCACGAAGTCCGCTTTTCTTCACTTCATCAGTTACCTGATCGGGACTCATTGTCTTCAATGCCTTCTCCACCGATGTATAGCCACCATTCTTCCGGTACACATCATAGTAGCGGATGCCTTCAATATTAATTTTATCTAATAAAAGTTTTCT
>JAHEZF010000082.1 GCA_023251215.1 Sphingobacteriales bacterium
TAACCTTTCACCACTGCGACTAGAGCAAGTCCCAAGCCTGTATTGCCGGATGTACATTCAATGATAGTTCCGCCGGGTTTCAGTTTGCCTTCCTTTTCCGCCTCTTCAATCATCTTCACAGCCATCCGGTCTTTAATGGAATTACCAGGATTGAAATAATCTACTTTGGCCAGTACCGTGCAGGGAAAATCTTTGGTCAGTTTATTCAAACGGATCAGCGGTGTATTGCCAATGGTTTCAAGGATGTTGTTTTTAATATCCATAGCAGACATTTCTGCTGCAAAGTTATGTTTTTAGAAGGAGTTGCGAGTGGCAAGTGGCAAGTGGGGAAAACAAAAAAGCCCCTCTGCGAACAGAAGGGCTTACCGGACATGATGATACGAGATCATCAAGAATCTTTAAATAATTTGGGTGTCCGGTTCCCCCTCTCCATTAATGGAGAGGGTTGGGGTAAGGTCAGGCCTTTTTAAATTCCTTTCTTTTATTGCTGAGATAATTATCCAGCAGAAAAAGTCCAAGTACTACATTGATCATCATAAACACATTCACCCATGTATTGCTGAAGAATTTGCTGAGATCAATTTTATTCAGCTTTTCAGAAATGGTGCTGCTTTGGCTGCTGGTCCAATCCATCTGGCCAAAGCCATATATTAGAAATCCTGCCATAAGTGCAATAAAGAAAAAAGCAATCCCCCAGATGATCTTTTTATTGATATAAGTTTTGGTAGCAGGGGCAATATGTATTTTGGCAATTTCTTCCATCACATTTTTAGTGAACCGCAGTGAGGGACTTTCCAGTTCTGTTGCCTGCATCAATTGATGTACTTCCAGCAACTCATGGTATTTTGTTTTCCATTCAAGGTTGCTTTCAAGCAATTTTTCAATAGTGGATTTTTCGCCGGCGGAACTGGTTCCGTCAATATAATCCCACAAACGACTTTCGATGCCCTCATCCCCTGAAGGGGTGTAATTAATCTTACTACTCATATCGTACCTCCTTTCATTAAGAAGTTTTTGAAATACTATATTTAATATCCTCATCCTAAGTCCCTCCGCCTCAGGCGGAGGACATGGCTACAAATCTTTTACTTCTTCGGCAAAATAAGTTTCCATTTTTTCTTTCAGCCGCTGTCTTGCCCGGTGTAAACGAACTTTTGCTGTGTTTGGCTCCAGTCCAAGAATCTGTGCTATTTCTTCCAATGTCTGTTCAGCTTTATAAAACAAAGTTATTATCTCTGCATCATCCGCCCCAAGCATTGCTATTGCTTTATTCACCATGGCAACCTTTGACTTTTGCTCCACCAGGTTAGCCCTGAACTCCGAATCCCTGCTGTCGGCTGCCTCAAACACTTTTTCATTATTCAATGAATGTACTTCCAGTTTTTTCTTCCGCAAAAAAGTGATGCAGGTGTTGTTTACAATTGTATAAAGCCAGGTGCTGAATTTGGAATTACCTTTAAAATCTGCCAATGCCCTGTAAGCCTTTATAAGAACATCCTGCGATACTTCTTCAGCGTCTTCCCGGTTCTTTGTAAACCCGAAAGCCAGTGTGAAAACATAGTTTTGGTAGCGGTTTACAAGCCCGGCATAAGCCTGCTGATCACCATGCAGCACTTTGTTAATGATATCTATATCATTCAGCCCGGTTGACATCCTGTTTACTATGACTACTTTATAAGGATTTTGGTTACAGTACAAATTACGATTATTTGCCCCCGTCTCCTTAAAGGGTGTCAGGAAGTCTTAGCTAATATGGTAACCATTTTTTCTAAGCATTAGTCATAGATTCTGTAATCAATTCCTAAAAAGTTCTTAAAGGCTGTAACCTGGTTTTAATAGCAGTAGTCTTAAAGGATAACAAAACAACATTTATAACAGTTAAAATTTAAAGTTATGGACGGCGGAGAAATATTAATACCAATTGTATTGTTTGCTGGTGGTTTTGCCATGGTTTTTGGAATTGTTTACCTGAGAACCCGCCAGAATATGGCGATGATAGAAAAAGGCATGAATCCAAAAGAATTTGCAAACCGCCCGGCACCATATAAGAACCTGAAATGGGCATTATTGTTCATTGGCGCAGGTATTGGTTTGTTTTTAGCTTATATGCTGGACACTTATTTTTTACAACATGCAGTTACAAAAGAAGTATTTAATGGAAATACTTATCATCGTCATGATGATGGTAACCCGGCCATATATTTTTCCCTGATTGCTATTGGCGCTGGTCTTGGCCTATTCGGCTCCTACCGGATAGAGAAAAAATGGTGGGATGAGAATAAAGGAAAAGAATAAGCAGCCGGTATATCTACTTTATCCTGAAGCAATGGCAATAGCTATTGCTTTTTTATTTTGCTAATTCTTCCTTTGCTTTTTTAATCACCGGGTCATTGCTGTTCATCACCTGATAAAAGCCCAGGTTTCTCCATTTAAAGCGGGCTAGTGAAGCTTTTAATCTTTGCTGCAGGGACTCTTTTTCTTTAATAGAAACCACTGACAGGTTTACAGAATCTTTTGAAGCAAATTTTATCAGGTCATTCCACATTTCATCTGCCTGATTGAAATGTTGCTGATAATCGGAAATGGTTTTGTATTGATCTACCAGTTGTTTATGCTGCAGGTAATAGTTATAAACAAAACTGGTGAAGTTGCCATCGAGCAACATCCTGTTTATACTCCTTTGATATGTGCTGGTATCAATTGCCACAAATAGATCCGGCATAATGCCGCCTTCGCCATACAATGTATCGCCTTTACGGGTTATATATTTTTTGCCATTGGTTATTTTATTTGAATCAGCATAAAGCAGTTCACCATTGGAATAGCGGTTCCATAATTCATCCATATACACTTTCTTCCCATTTTCATAAGGCCGCTGGATACTGCGGCCCAGGGGAGTATAATAGCGGGCTACGGTTAACCGTAAAGCAGCGCCGTCGCTTAATGAATATTGCTCCTGTACCAATCCTTTGCCAAAACTGCGACGGCCTATGATAGTAGCCCGGTCCCAATCCTGCAATGCGCCTGCCAACACTTCGCTGGCACTTGCCGACAGTTCATCCATCAGTACAGTTAGTTTCCCTTTTTCAAATAATCCATCCCTTTTACAACGGTATTCTCTTTTTTTATTATTGACACCTTCAGTATAAACGATCAGTTTATCTCCATCGAGAAATTCGTCAGCTATATCTACAGCTTCGTTCATAAAACCGCCACCATTACCGCGGAGGTCAAGTATAAGTTGCTGCAATCCCTGTTTCTGCAATTGTTCCAATGCCTGCATAAATTCTTCATAACTGGTTTCTGTAAATTTATTCAGCCTGATATAACCGTTGGTTTTGTCTACCATATACTCAGCATCAACTGAAGGCACGGGGATGGTTCCTCTTGTAACCGTAATAGTCTGCTGCCGATTGTCTCTGAGAATTTTCAACTCTGCTTTTGAGCCTCTTTTTCCACGGATCATTTTTTTTATTTCATCGGTGCTAAAACTCCGGGCAGTAAGAGAAGAATCATTCACCTGCAAAATTTTATCGCCTATTTGCAAACCGGCTTTGTCGCTGGGGCTTTTGGGAATTACATATACTACATTTACTGTATCATTGAAAACATTGAACTCAACCCCAATACCTTCAAAATTTCCGGCCAGGTCTTCATTGGCTTCTTTTAATTCGACGGGAGGCAGGTAAACGGAATGCGGATCCAGTTTACTCATTATTTCTTCAATGGCGCTTTGTTCAAGAGAGTCGAGGTGAACCGAATCAACATATTTCAGTTTGATAAGATCAAGCGCCTCCTGCAATGAATTCCGTTTATCAGAACTGAAGAATCCTTTTTTGACCCCGCTTCCATCATTTAACTGGTATCCAAAGTACATTCCCGCAATCATGACCAGCGAGAAAATAAGGGGTAACCAAACCTGTAACTTTTTATTCAGCATCGTTTATCTTTATTGTAATTTGACGCAAAATAGAGAAAAGTTTCTGGTTGCTGGTTTCTTGTTACTGGTAAAAGGGGAGTCAATAAAATTTGTAAAAGCCCGATTTAAAGAACCAATGAACTGCAACCATTGACCAGCAATAAACAACTACCATGGCTTCAACAAAACTTATAGCTGACAGTGGGGCCACAAAAGCAGAGTGGTGTTTGCTCAATGGGGAAAAGAAAAAAACAATTTTTACCCAGGGCATCAGTCCTTATTTTTTTAGCACAGAGCAGATCAGGGATCTGTTATTAAAAGAATTGAAACCAAAACTTAAAAATGTTCAGGTGGATGAAGTGTATTATTATGGAACAGGTTGTGCTAATCCTGCCAATGTAAAATCCGTAAAGAATGCGATCAAAAAGGTTTTTAACGGGGCCAGTATATCAGTAACTCATGACCTGATGGCGGCAGCAAGAGCATTATGCGGAAGAAAAGAGGGAATTGCCTGCATCCTTGGTACCGGCTCAAATTCCTGTTATTATGATGGGAAAAAAATCGTGAAAAACAGCCCGGGATTGGGATATGTGCTCGGTGATGAAGGCAGTGGCGCCTACCTGGGCAAAAAAGTATTGCAATATTATTTATATGGTACGTTTGATTCAGAGTTACGGGGACGTTTTGATGTTACTTATACTACCAATACAGTGGAGATACTGGAAAATGTTTATAAAAGACCTATGCCTAACCGATACATGGCGGGATTTGCAAAATTCCTGGCAGATAACCGTGGACATTATATGATTGAAAATATTATTGAAGATGGGCTTAATGATTTTTTCTTTAATCATCTGTGCAAATACCGTGAAACATGGACATTGCCGGTTAGCTTTGCCGGCAGCGTGGCATTTGGATTTAAAGATGTGTTGAAGCAACTTTGCAACAGTTATGAATTTGAATTGGGCAAAGTGATAAAAAATCCTATGGAAGGATTGGTGGAATATCACCGTTAAAAGAACCCGAGCTATGGCATTTGAAAAAATTACAGAACAGGCTAGTAAGTACAGGCACCTGGAGAAAATGGCTATTGTTGAAATTCTTAATAACATTAATCAGGAAGATAGAATTGTGCCAGATGCGGTAGTAAAAGCCATTCCACAGATTGAAAAACTGGCAGAAGCCATTAGCGATAAGATGCTGATGGGTGGAAGACTTTTTTATATTGGCGCAGGTACCAGCGGCAGGCTGGGTATTGTGGATGCCAGTGAATGTCCGCCAACTTATGGAGTGCCTTATGGATTGGTTATCGGCATCATTGCCGGGGGAGAAAAAGCGATTACCATGGCAGTTGAATTTGCGGAAGATGATAAAGACCAGGGATGGAAAGACCTGGAATCCTATAATGTTTCAGAAAAAGATGTGGTGGTAGGAATTGCCGCCAGTGGTACAACTCCTTATGTCATCGGGGCATTGGAACAATGCAGACAAAAAGGAATCGTTACGGGAAGTATTTCCTGCAATCCTGATTCGCCGGTAAGTGCGGCAGCAGATTTTCCTATTGAAGTGGTGGTGGGCCCTGAGTTTGTAACCGGCAGCACCCGTATGAAAAGCGGAACAGCTCAAAAACTGGTATTGAATATGATTTCAACCTCTGTCATGATTCAATTGGGCAGGGTAGAAGATAATAAAATGGTAAACATGCAGCTTACCAATGACAAACTGGTAGATCGTGGCGTAAAGATGCTGATGGAAAGGCTGAAATCAGATGATTATGAAAAAGCTAAACAGCTTCTGCTCAAATATGGCAGCGTAAAAAAGGCTTTCGTATCTGCCAGCAAATAAAAAGCTTTTATTTACCAGATCTATTTTGTATTTTGTTTTTCTTAATTGATTCCTGTGGTGATCAAGAACGGTCATACCAATTCTTTTTTATTTACGGCCCATGTCGTTGCCACTGCTTTTTCTACAACTACAACCACAACAATCCGCTAAAGCGGATTGTATTATTCCATATAAACAAGCGGGCATTTTGCTGTAAGAAGACAGGGCGTCTTTTTATCAGCCAACATAATTTCAATCATTCAAATTACCAATCATGCAGGTTTTAAAATTCGGAGGCACTTCGGTTGCCAATGCAGAAAATATAAATAAAGTAGTCGCCATTGTAAAAGAGGCTCCTAATAAAGACAAGACCATCGTTGTGGTTTCAGCCCTGAGTGGAATTACCGACCTGTTATTTAATGCCGCTTCATTAGCCGCTGAGAGTAATGAGAATTACAAAGAAAAATTAACTACTATCGAACAGCGGCATATGGATATTATCAAACAACTTATCCCGGTTGCACAACAGAGCCCACTCCTTAGTTTAGTTAAAAAGGCATGCAATGAAATTGAAAATATCTGTAATGGTATTTTCCTGTTAGGCGAACTGACAGAAAGAACTAAAGATCGTATTGGTAGCTATGGTGAATGGATTTCATCACAGATCATCTCAGCCAAACTAAATTCAGATGGGGTTAATAATGAATGGAAAGATGCCAAAGAATTGATCACTACCAATTCTTCATTTGGTTCTGCAGAAGTTGATTTTTCTGTTACCGATGAAAAGATCAAACAGTTCTTTTCAACGATGGGCTCCTCGCTTTATATTGTTCCGGGATTTATTGCAGCCGATAAAAATGGTATCACTACTACGTTGGGGAGAGGCGGCTCTGATTATACAGCGGCTATCATTGCTTCGGCGCTGAATGCAGCCAGATTGGAAATATGGACCGATGTAGGCGGTATGATGACGGCTGATCCGCGGATGACCAATAATGCCCGTATCATTCCGCATATTTCTTACCAGGAAGCGATGGAACTTTCCCATTTTGGCGCCAAGGTCATTTACCCCCCAACTATTCAGCCGGTAATGAGTAAGAATATCCCGGTGTGGATCAGGAATACATTTGCTCCCCTTGATGAGGGTACACTGATCGAATCGGTGGCTTCAAAGAATGACAATATCGTTCGTGGCATTTCCAGTATCAACAATATTATTTTAATAAGCCTCGAGGGGAGTGGTATGATCGGCATTCCAGGGTTTTCAAAAAGATTATTTGAAGCATTGAGCAATGAAAAGATCAATGTTAT
>JAHEZF010000083.1 GCA_023251215.1 Sphingobacteriales bacterium
GCTGTTAATCTTTTTAACCATAAATAGTATAATCATGAAAACAAACATTCAGAAAGACCCCGGCAACGGCGGTTGTTGCGGCGGCGGCCTGACCGATTGGGGTTGCTGCTAACAAAAAAAGACTCCGGAAAGAATCGGAGTCTTTTTTATTTTTACGGCTAATGAAAAAGAAAATACTTTTTGTTTGTATGGAGAATAGTAATCGCAGCCAGATAAGCGAGGCTTTTGCCAAAATCCATGGCGGAAACAATATAGAAGCTTATAGCGCCGGCTCAAAGCCATCAGGAAAAATAAATCCCCTGGCAATTGCAGCAATGAAAGAGCTCGGATATGATCTGGCAATGCATCATTCAAAATCATTGAAAGCGGTAGAACAGTTTGCGCCATTTGATATAATAGTAACAATGGGCTGCGGTGATGCCTGCCCCTGGATGCCCTCCAAAAAATTCATTGACTGGGATATTCCCGATCCAAAAGAAATGAATGAAGAAGGGTTTAGCATTATAAAAGATAAAATAAAAGAAAAGGTAAAAGAGTTATTGGCAACATTATAACCCCGCCATCTTACTTATCTCCAGCATTCTGTCTATTGGTTTCTTTGCCGCCAATCTTAATTCTTCGTCCATCAATATCTCCGGCTCTTCATATTCCATGCAGAGGTAAAGCTTTTCCAAAGTGTTTCTTTTCATGTGCGGGCAATCATTGCAGGCGCAACTGTTATCCGGAGGTGCAGGAATAAATGTTTTTTGTGGCGCGGCTTTCATCATTTGATGAAGTATTCCGGTTTCAGTTGCCACAATATATTCCTGTGAAGAATCGGTCTGAGTATATTTTAAAAGTCCTGTTGTTGAGCCGATAAAATCCGCCATTCTGAGAATCGGGTCTTCACATTCAGGATGGGCAATCAGTTTGGCGTTGGGATGCCGCACTTTCAGTTTTGTGATTTTCTCTAAGCTGAATATTTCATGCACCATGCAGGCGCCGTTCCAGAGCAACATTTTACGGCCGGTGATCTTGTTGATATATGCTCCCAGGTTTTTATCCGGTGCGAAAATGATGGGTTGTTCTTTCGGAAAGCTTTCCACCACCGCTTTGACATTACTACTGGTGCAGATCACATCGCTCAATGCTTTTATGCCGGCGCTGCAGTTGATGTAGCTCACCACCACATGATCAGGGTACTGCTCTTTGAATTCTTTAAATAGCGGAGGAGGACAACTGTCACTGAGCGAACATCCTGCTTTCAGATCAGGGATCACAACTTTCTTTGACGGATTCAAAATCTTCGCGGTCTCAGCCATGAAATGTACACCCGCAAATACGATCATATCTGCGTCGGTTTTCTCCGCTCTTTGTGCCAAGCCTAAACTATCCCCGATATAATCCGCTACATCCTGTATATCCGGTTCCTGGTAGTAATGAGCAAGCAATATTGCATTTTTTTCTTTTTTTAATTTCTCAATCTCTGCAAACAGGTCAAGCGTTGGATCCAGTTCAATGTCCAGGAAACCAATTTGATCAAGTTCATTCTTCGCTGTCTCAAGTGTCTGTATGTTCATATAATTTTTTCAGGAGAGCAATGTTACAACCTGCATCTGCAAATTTTCAAAATCATTTTTTCTTATTTATTCTTTTTATAATAATAGTACTAATACAATTTTATAAAAAAGAGTATATTATTATTATGACTGTGAATTAGTGGAAAACCGATTTTTTATTTCTGTTACAAAATTACAAAATCCTGTTTATTCACATTTTAGGTATTGAAATCCACAGAAGATAATAGCAGCAGGCTGTGTTTTATGTCTGTTTCCACAGCACTGTGAACAACATGAAAAGGGTAAATATTTTATTAAGTGTAAATAAAACAGTGTGAATTACTAAAGAATAAATACTCAATTCTCTACATATTTGATAAAAAATGAAATAACAAACAAATTACCTTCTGATTATACTGTTTCATATTAACGTTTCATGTTGGTTTATACACAGAAATATTTTTTTACCGACAGATAAATGGGGAGAAAAAGCTGCACAATTATCGCCGTAAACAGTGAGTTTGACCGGTTTTCCAACCGTATAAAAATCAGGATTCATGTTTATAATTATACTATTTTTGCCGTCCTTTCAACAAATCCAGTTTTATAGTATGTCAGTTATTCAGAAAATAAGAGATAAATATGCACGGTTTTCTGTTATTGCCATTGCAGTGGCCCTGATGGGATTCATTTTAACGGATTATATATCGGGACGAGGACGAAATCTTTTCAGAGGCGGGAGCGCCGAAAACATAGGTAGCGTTAATGGCAGAAAAATAGAGTTCACTGATTTTGAAAAAAAAGTAAAACAGCAGGAAGATTACACGCAGCAGCAGGGTTATGCCCAACCGGGTGAAGCCGGCCGGCAGCAAGCAATAGAAGAAGTGTGGAACCAGGAAGTTTCCCGCATACTGATGGACGATGAGATAAATAAAATGGGAATACGGGTAAGTAAAAAAGAACTTGGAGATATACTTTATGGCGCCAATGCACCGGATGACCTGAAAAAACAATTCACCGATCCTCAAACTGGTCAGTTTAATCCGGTGCTGGCAAAACAACAGGTAGACCTGATGCTGAAAAAAGGAACAGCCGAACAAAAAGAAAGTTTTAATACCTATATCAGCCAACTGGAGCACAACCGAATGGTTGATAAGTATAATGCACTGTTCAGCAACAGCAGCAATGCTCCACGGTGGTTATTGGAAAAACAAAATGCCGATAACAGCCAGTTAGCCAAAATATCCCTGGTAAGGATTAACTATACAGACTCAGGTTTTGTGGACAGCACAATTAAGATAAGTGATAAAGAAATAGCCGAATTTATAAGCAAGCACAAAGAAGATTACAAACAGGAAGAAAGCCGCAGCATTGCATACGTTTTTTTTAGCGCAGCCCCAAGCGCTGCAGACAGTGCTGATGCCAAAAACAAAGCACTGGCAATAAAAGAGGAATTTGACAGCACCCAAAATGTGCTGCAATTATTAACCAGTGAAGGAGCTAATACTAATTATTATCCGGGATATATAAGGGATAGCACGATACAAATTGCCGTGAAAGATTCCATTTTTAAAATGCCGGTTGGTCGTGTGTACGGACCTTACCTCGATGGAGGAAACTATATGCTGGCAAAGCTGGAAGGAAAAAAGCAAATACCGGACACAGTAAAGATCCGGCACATACTTATTGCGACAGCACAGAGAGATCCGCAAAGCGGACAGATGACGCCTACGAGAGACACGGCGGAAGCGAAAAAAATAATTGACAGCATTCAAACAGCCATTCACAACGGATCAAATTTTGATACAGTTTGTGCCAGGCTTTCTGAAGATCCGGGACGTAAAGACAAGGGCGGCGTATATGATAAAGTTTCTTCGGGCCAAATGGTAGCCGAGTTCAATGATTTTATTTTTTTAAACCCGGTGGGAGCAAAGGGAATAGTAAAAACGGTATTCGGTTATCACTACACCGAAATACTTTCACAGAAAGGAAGTTCTGCTGCATATAAGATCGCTTATCTTCCCAAACAGATTGTTACCAGCACCGAAACAGATAATAACGCCAGCAATGCAGCTAATGGTTTTGCCGGCGACAGTCGAAATCAAAAATCATTTGACGCCAACTATGAAAAAACATTAAAAGCAAAAGGAATCAATAAGAATTATGCTGCAGAGATCAAACCAGCTGACTTTACTGTACAGGGACTCGGGATATCAAGAAATTTTGTAAGAAATATTTACAATGCTAAAAGGGGAGAAGTGCTGCAGCCAGAACGCATCGGGGATGAATATGTGGTAGCGGTGGTTACCGAAATAAATGAAAAAGGTACTCAATCTGTCGCCAAGGCAAGGAATTCCATTGAACCGCTACTACGGAATAGGAAAAAAGCAGAACTGATAAAACAAAAACTGGGAAATATCAGCACATTGGAAGCCGCTGCGGCAGTGTATGGAAAAAAAATTGAGACGATTGACAGTCTTCGCATGATGACGAAATCACAATCTTTGCCGATGGGCTATGAACCAAAGTTAAGCGGCGCAGCATTTAATCCTGCTAATAAGGGAAAGCTGTTGCCCGAAGCGCTGGAGGGTATGAACGGTGTTTATGTTCTCCGGGTTGACAATCTATCTGCAACCGCATTAGCCAATGCAAACGTCGCCGAACAACGAAAAATGATGTACCAGCAAGCCAAACAAATGGCTTTATACAACCCAACAGCCAATTCACCGGTAACCGCATTGAAAAATGCGGCTAACATTAAAGACAACCGGGCTAACAGGTACTAAAGATTTTTACAGCCAAGATCATCTGACAACGGTTCCGCACGGGCGGGACCGTCTTGTTTTGCGGATGTCGCAAACAACCGCCAACCAGAAGCGTTATTTTTGTGAATTGTTTTTATATGAATGACCCGATCATTAATAAAGTTGCAGAAAGTGGTTTGATCTCTCTTGACCTTGAAGAATATTATCCCAAAGGCAATACTGCCCTATTTGACCTGAAGGATCATTTGTTTATGGGGATGATATTAAAAGAAAAAGATTTCCGGCAATCATTAACAAACCATGATTGGGAAAAATTCAGGGATAAAAATGTAGCGATCACCTGCAGCGCCGATGCTATCATCCCCGTATGGGCCTGGATGCTTATTGCCTCATACCTGCAGCCGGTAGCAAAAGAAATAATCATGGGTGATGAAAGAGAATTGATCAAAACGCTGTTTCTAAAAAATCTTTCAAGGATCAATGTGAAAGAATTTACGGATAAACGAATTGTGATAAAAGGCTGCGGGGAAACACCTATTGGAGACTTTGCTTACATGGAAATAACAAAAATACTGCGGCCAGTTGCCAAGAGCATCATGTATGGAGAGCCCTGCAGCACAGTTCCGGTTTATAAAAAAAGCAAATAGCCGTTTTCAATCTTTGCTTTCGCCATTGCCAAACCAGCCCCTTTTCCTGAACATCCAGATCATCAATACCGGTATTGCCAGCATAATGCTTACAGCGATCCAGAAACCATATTCATTGTGCAGGTAAGGAATTTGTTCAAAGTTCATTCCAAAGATGCCGCCGATCACGGTGGCCGGGGCCAGCAGGCAGGTAACAATGGCCATTACCTTCATCACTTCATTCATCTTCAGGTTTACGTTGTTGATATAAAGATCCTGCATACTGGTCATTATATCACGGTAGTTCTCGCTGAGGTCAATGGCCTGTACAATGTGATCATAAACGTCTTTAAAATATTTGTTGGTGCGTTCATCCAGCAAATCATTGTCGCTACGCAAAAAACCATTCACCAGCTCACGTACCGGGGAAAAATTTCTTTTCAGGATAATCAGCTCTTTTCTCAGCTGGTTGATTTTGGGCAGCGATCTCAGGTGGCTGCCGCGGATCACCTCTTCTTCTACTTCTTCAATATGGTCGCCCAGTTTTTCCATCACGGAAAAATAATTATCCACGATCATGTCGAGCATCGAGTAGCATAGATAATCGGATCCACGCTGCCTGATTTTGCTGTTTTGCATTTTCAGCTTATCACGCAAAGGATTGAACACATCACGAATCTCATCTTCCTGGAAGCTGATTACATAATCCTTTCCCATCACAATGCTGATCTGCTCATGTTCCACCGTTTTTTCTTCATCATTAAAGTACAGCATGTTCAGCAGGCAGAACAGGCTATCATCAGCCTCTTCCATCTTGGGACGTTGGTTGATGCTCAATATATCTTCCATGATCAGCGGGTGGATATTGTAATGATTGCACACCGCCTCCACATCCGCCTTGCGCAGGCCGTCAATGTTGATCCAGGAAATGCGGCCGCTGGTTTTGTAAGAAAGACAGTCTTCGACTCCAGGCAGTTTTTTTTCTTCCACCGAAGTGACATCATAATCAAAAACAGAAACTCCCACAGCGGTGGCTTCTTCACGGTGGGGCATTACGGTGGGATTAACAGACAATATTTCTTTTGTCCTCCTTGCCGTGAACAGGTTGGGAAGATAGAGATACCGCAGGTATTTTTTGGGTTGCAGCTTTACACTCATAGTGTTGAAAGTTAAGAAAAGAATTGCAGCTACAATAATACCCCAGAGCCACTTGCGGGTCAGGAGGCATTAAATACAGGGAGCAGGAAAATGAAATTATCGGCACAGCTTATCAGGAAAACAATCCGGTATAAATCCTGACCATCGTATTTATTATCCTTATATTTTTTTAAAAAGCAATTTAGCGTTTACCCAATCATTGGCTGCATCCATAAAAAGCAACAGCTTATCCCAATTTTTTGCAGGCTCAAAATTATGCAGGCAGTGTTTTTTTATTTTTATGGAAATTACTTTGCCGGCAACACTTGCTTCTGTAATAAAAAATCCAGCCTCGGTTTCCACTTTATTATTTAAAGCAGCAACACCTTCTGCGGTATAACCATCCGGTATTTCCAGAGTTATGTTATATTCAATGCTTCTCGCAAAGGGCATATATACATCAATATCCCTTTTGCGCTGTTCCTTTTTTACTATAAGAGGCTGGCCCTGTATTTTTCCTATTTCTACAATAATATTGTTACCGGCTTTTTTAACCAGGCCCCCCAGGTTAAAGGTAGAGCTGTAAACAAAATCAGGAGAATTGTGCCTTACGCCAAGGATATCCGTTTTGTAATCTTTTAAATCAGTAATATCCTGTTCAAACCAGTCTTTGGCCTCTTTAATAAAAGCGTCTTTTTGTTTTTTTCTGGCTTCGGCAAAAGCATTTTTTACTTCATCAACATATTTTTTACTCTTCTTACCGGTTTCCAGCTCTTCAATTAAAGACATTTTGTCGTTAAAGGCTCTTCTTTCAGACTCATAAAAATCTTCATAAAGAATTAACCTCCTTTGTACATCTATCTTATAGTGTCCTTTAAGTGTAGTGTAGCGGCGAACCAAAAAGAAATTTTTTTCCGGCGATAATGACAAATTTATGTTTTCAATATGTGCAT
>JAHEZF010000084.1 GCA_023251215.1 Sphingobacteriales bacterium
GGTACACTACTGAACGTTGCATCATTAAAGACCGGAACGTATTTTCCTGTACGTCACTTGCATCTTCGCTTGTTTCACTGATCAGCCAATCCAGCCAGAATTTTATATCGTTCCCTTTAGGATTCAGTGTTTTTGTGGGTTTTATAAATTTCTGGGCAGCGCCGGTTCCAAAACTGTATACAGTAATATTCGGAACGGAATAAGCAGTTGGTTCATGAACTCCGGTTTCATTTTTGGGCGTACTGTATGAAGCGGCTTCTATAAAGGCGCCAAGACTTGGATTGTTGTATGTGGTAACACCGCCGTCAACAAATCTTTCCAGGGGATAAAAATAGGTAGGCGCCGACATAGTTGATTCCATCACGGCCCGAAGCAATACATCTTTGTAAGTACCATAATAACTTTCGTCTTTTTGCTTAAAGCAGGTAAAAAAAGTTTCTTCGGATGCCGATAAATCCCTTGAGGTGATCAATAGATCCAGGTCATGTACTTTACAGGCTTCTTCAAGCGTCACTTTATAGCCAATGATATCTTTGAGTAGTTCCCGGTATCTTTTTTTGCTGTATTGCGGAGGATTAAGAAAACGGTTCCCTATCGGACGACGGTGAAATACTTCCCGGATAAGCTGTTCATACAGCGTTTCAATTTCAACTGCGGTTTTTCCTTTAACGATCAGACCTGCAATAATGCCGCCGGTTGAAGTGCCGGCTATCATATCGAATAATTCAAAGCAGGGAATACCCGCCACTTCTTCTAACTGCTTTAACAACTGAATGGTTAAGATTCCTCTCATCCCCCCTCCATCGAGTGAAAGAATCACCCGGTCTTTCGGATCAATCTTTAGTTTTTTAAAAGCCTTTATCCGTTCGGGGGGCATATTTTTTTCATTATGTTTTGCCATAATTATTTTTTTTGAAAGATAAATCTAAAATATTATCTCCAATTAATTATTAATTGAAAAGTAATTGGAAAATATGGTTAAAGAATTAATGCAGTTAAACAGAGAAGAGGTTCGATAAAAATAGTTGAAGTAATTTGAAAATTGTTATTGTAATATAGATTTATTTATCGTGATCTTTTCTTTCATCATTTCCAGCACGGCTTCTTTGATGGCTTGAGTATCATAGCCGCATTCATGCTGCTGTTCTTTAGGTGTGCCGTGTTCAATAATACGATCGGGAATTCCGAGGATTTTTACTTCGGCTTTGTAGTTATGTTCGTTCATGAATTCGAGAACAGCAGACCCAAAACCACCTTTCACTGCAGCATCTTCAACCGTAACTACTTTGTTGAACTTATTAAACACTTCGTGAAGTAATTCTTCGTCAAGCGGTTTGACAAAACGCATGTCAAAATGTGCCGGGTTTAAGTCATCATTTTTTAATTCTCTTATTGCGGCTGCAGCAAAATTGCCAGGGTGACCATAAGAAAGAATGGCAATATCCTGACCGTCTTTTAATTTTCTGCCGGTTCCGATCCTGATCTCTTTCAATTCTGTTTTCCATTCAGGCATTACGCCTTCCCCTCTCGGATAGCGGATCACAAATGGATTTTTTGTTGAATCAAGTTGTGCTGTATACATCAGGTTGCGCAGTTCACTTTCATTCATCGGGGCGCTAACAATCATGTTGGGCACACAACGCATATAGGCAATGTCATAAGCTCCTTGATGTGTGGGGCCATCATCACCAACCAAACCGGCACGGTCTAAGCAGAAAATAACAGGTAATTTTTGAATGGCTACATCATGTATCAGCTGGTCATATGCCCTTTGCATAAAAGTGGAGTAAATATTGCAGAAGACTTTCATACCCTGAGTAGCAATTCCTGCGCTGAGTGTGACGGCATGCTGTTCAGCAATGCCCACATCAAAAGCACGGTCAGGCATTTTCTCCATCATATATTTTAAAGAGGAGCCTGAGGGCATAGCAGGAGTGATACCAAATATCTTTTCATTTTTTTCGGCCAGTTCAACAATTGTATGTCCAAACACATCCTGGTATTTCGGGGGCTGAAGTAAATCGAATTTCTTTTTATGTATTTCACCGGTTATTTTATCAAACAAACCCGGCGCATGCCATTTAGTTTGATCTTTTTCAGCAAGTGCATATCCTTTTCCTTTGGTAGTAATGATGTGCAGGATCTTGGGTCCGGGTATTTCACGAAGATCCTTCAGTGTATCGATTAACTTGGCTATGTTATGGCCGTCAATAGGTCCGAAATAACGGAGCTTTAATGCTTCAAATAAATTGGCGCTGCTGCTTACCATACCTTTCATCCCGTCTACCAGCTTATGTGCCATTGCACGGGTAAGATTTTTGCCTACCGGCAGTTTGCCCATCAACTTCCACACATCATCTTTTACTTTATTATAGGTAGGCGATGTGGTAATGTCCGTCAGGTATTCTTTTAATGCGCCCACATTCGGGTCAATGCCCATACAGTTATCATTCAGGATAATGAGCAGATCGGTTTCGGCTACACCGGCATGGTTCATTCCCTCAAAAGCAAGGCCGGCTGTCATGGCGCCATCACCAATTACCGCTATTACTTTCCTGTCTTTTTCACCCTTATACTTTGCAGCAATGGCCATACCCAATGCTGCTGAAATAGAAGTGGAAGAATGACCAACACCAAATGTATCGTATTCACTTTCGCTGCGTTTGGGGAAACCACTCAGACCTTTGTATTTTCTGTTGGTAACAAAAATGTCCCGCCGCCCGGTAAGTATTTTATGTCCATAAGCCTGGTGACCTACATCCCACACCAACTGATCATAAGGAGTATTATACACGTAATGCAGGGCGGTTGTCAACTCAACTACACCCAGGCTGGCGCCAAAATGTCCGCCATGAACACTTACAACGTCAATGATGTATTGGCGAAGTTCATCGCAGACCTGGTGCAGTTTTTCCCTTGGTAATTTTTTTAGATCAACAGGTGAATCTATTGTTTTCAGAAGCGGACCCGGTGTAATTTCCATGCTGTATATTTTAAATCGCAGCCTACTTTCGCTAAGCCTGCCTGTCGGCAGACAGGGCTTCAGCAGGCGCAGTAAAATTAATATTTTCCCGGCAAGAAGGAATGCTAAATATTGTGTTTGGAAAACAGGTTACCAGAAAAGCTCCAGTTTAGGCAAGATTACTGGTAAAATCAAAGTTTACTGCTTTAGAAAACGAAGCAGGACAGGTGGCCCGGATTGGTTTTTATTTTGTAAAATGAGTTGATAGAGTCCCCGGGATAATTGTTGAACAGGTATTGAAAAGATGTTGCTGCCTGTATGTGCCGTTATTTCCCCTTTTATAACTACAAGATTGCTGATGTTGTAAACTTTATATTCAACTTGGCCGGGAGCAGCAAAATAAGATTCCACATAAAGCAGTCGATCCGTTACCGGGTTTGGCCAGATGTGGGGAGGCGAAATGTCTTTTGAAGAAATATTTACCACAGATGAAATAATTTCCTGCCCGTTTTTTAATTGGAGCCTTAATCTGAAAAAAGACATTGTATTATTTGTTTCAGGAAATGAATATCCGGAACTCCATCTGTCAGCAATATCAGGAGGAACGGATATTACCGGGAAAGAAGAAAATAGTAAACCATCAGTGCTTCTTTCAATTACTATACGCTGTAAGTTTTCCGTATGTTCTGTTGTCCAACGGCATTCAATTGTTTCATTGTTATGTTGCACAGCAAATGAAATGAGTTTAACAGGCAATACTATGTAACAATCTAAAATAGAAAAGGGGAATGTATGCAGATAACAACCATTTACCGAGGCGACAGTTAAACGGTATGTTCCCGGAACAAGATCTCCAATGGCTATTTTACTGGGATCGTTTTCAGTTCCGTAAGTATAGGAATCAGTTGTTTCAAAAATGCCATCTCCATCCGTATCAAAAGCCAGGATATAAGACATAGGAAATACGTCATTATAACTTGATGCATGTACTGTTACCACTATACTACCGTCAGCCGGGCAGGCCTGTGCTTTTGTAAAGAAAAAACTATAAGTAACAGCAGAACTTTCTCCACTGGTATTATTGGTTGCATTGCCGCTTTCCTGGGTATCTTTTACCCACCCGCAATCGCCATCAAGTTTTCGTGCCATACTGTTACCCCGTCCTGCCGACTCTCCGATGGTTTCATAAGGAATATTCATAGTGTCCAAGTCAAATGTTTTGGAAGTGCATTGCCCCCCAACTGTAGAAGTAGTAATGAGTGAAGATGGCTCGGCAGGTAAACCTCTTATTACTGCATCTACCACATTCAGGTTGGGATCTAACAATACTACCTGTTCACTGGCCGAACCTCCGTCGCTCATAAATCCATCGCCGGTTGTGGGAATGGGGGCACTGGTACAATTGCAGGTATTCCAGTTTAAATGGGGGTGGATGGTGCTGTCAATATTACCGCAGGGATAATTGATTGTGCTCTGTCCCGAGATAACATAAAAAGCTCCCGGCTGCAAAATGGTATTGGCAGGAATAGTAATTGAATAATCGCCATCAGTAAGAATATAACAACCGATATTCATTGGTCCGGGACCAAAATTCAAAAGTTCGACAAATTCTGAGGTGGTGCCACAACTATTTGCCGGCCATGGCAGATATTCATTGATAACTACCCGTCCCTGTGAAAAGGAAAACGTTCTGATAAAAAGAAACATTAGGAGTATAGGAATACTCTTTGTCCGTGTATGGTGGTTCGTTTTCATAGAATACGTGGACTAAACATGTTTAAGGTATAAGCAAATCGCGGTACTTACAAGTTTAAGAGCCTTTAAATCAGCCTAATAATGGTTTTATCTTAGAGATTAATGGGGTTAATTTGTAAAAACATCCCATTTGTAAAACAAATCAGCCACTGGTATATTAACTGAGTCTGACTTTGTCCGGATTAGTTAGTTTTGATGATATGGAAAAAAAATGGGTACGATACTGGATATTTCAATCAATAGGCTGGGGAAGTTTTGCCCTAATTAATACTTTTTTTGCTTTTTCATTTGATAAACTTACTCCTAATTTCTTCTGGCGGCTGGGTGTTTTTTTTGTGATAGGAATTATTCTTTCCCATATCATGCGGGAGATCATTACAAGGCTTGGAATTCTGCAAAAAAATTTAAACAAACAGGTATTTCAATTTTTGATACTCACTTTTTGCCTGGCATTGGTAGCTTCATTTATAGCTGTGGAGGTTTTAATACGGTTTGATCTTTTGCGGTCAGATGAACAGCAATTATTGGGGAGAGTGGGTGTAAGTTTCCTGATCAATAAATTGTTGCTTATACTTAGCAGCGCTTTCTCCTATTTTATTCTTTTCTTTATCTGGAACCTCATCTATTTCATGTACCATTATGTTTCTAAAAGCCGTAAACAGCAACTGGATACATTACGTCTTGAATCACTGGTGAAAGAACTGGAACTGCAAACGATCAAAGCCCATATCAATCCCCATTTCATTTTTAATTCATTAAACAGCATCCGGGCATTGGTGGATGAAAATCCGCAACGGGCAAGGAAAGCGGTTACTGAATTAAGCAATATCCTGCGCAGCAGTATGCAGGTAGAAAAAGTGGAAATGGTTCCTTTTGAAGAGGAATTATATATTGTAAAAGATTACCTGGCCCTGGAGAACATGCGGTTTGAAGACCGTTTGAAGATAGAATATGAGATTGATGAGGACACACTGGATCAACCGGTACCACCTATGATGTTGCAAACACTTGTTGAGAATGCCATCAAACATGGTATCAGTAAACAAATAAATGGAGGAATAGTAAAGATCATTTCAGATTTCAAAGGCGACTATCATGAAATGGCAGTTCAAAATACCGGTTCTTTAAATGGCTCCGTGAATGACGAGGGTTTTGGTATTCCCAGTACTACCAACCGGTTGAGTTTATTATATGGAGATAAAGCAAGGTTTGAAATAAAACAGATTAACCCTTCACTGGTTGAGGCTAAATTGCTGATACCGGTAGCAGCGGAGTTTAGAAGTTGAACATAGAATTATTACGTTTTAAATTGTAAAGATGAAAGCAATCATTATTGATGACGAAAGATTGGCCCGCCAGGAATTAAAAAAATTGTTGCAGGAGTTTCCTGAAGTTGAAGTAGTGGATGAAGCTACCAATGCTGAAGAAGGAATAACGAAAATAGAAAATCAGAATCCCGATTTGATTTTTCTCGATATCCAGATGCCGGGTAAGTCGGGGTTTGATATGCTGTCGCAACTGGAAAAAAGTCCACAGGTTATTTTTACTACGGCCTATGATGAATTTGCCTTGAAAGCGTTTGAGGTAAATGCACTGGATTACTTGTTGAAACCGGTAGAGCCAAAGCGGCTGGCTGATGCCATTCAGAAACTGCATTTTCTGGAAACGAAAGAACCCAGGTCAGAGGCGGAGAATTTTAACAACAGCATCCTTACTGAAAGTGACCAGGTTTTTGTAAAAGACGGTGAACGTTGCTGGTTTGTAAAACTGAGCGATATACGTTTATTTGAAAGTGTAGGGAATTATGCGAAAGTTTTTTTTGCCAACAACAAGCCGCTTATCTTAAAATCGCTGAATGCACTGGAGGAAAGACTGGATGAAAAAACTTTTTTCCGTGCCAACCGAAAGCATATTGTCAACCTGAGGATGGTTGATAAAATAGAACCGTATTTCAATGGCGGATTGCTGCTGGAATTGAAAGGCGGTGAGAAAATAGAAGTGAGCCGCAGGCAAACGGTGAAGTTTAAAGAGATGATGAGCCTGTGATATTTAAAATTTAATATTGTCAATTGAATATTTGAGTTAATGAAAAGATTATTTCTATCATGGTTGTTGATTACAACAACCTTTTTTGTTTATGGGCAGGATATTAATGCCATCATCAATGTCAAAGAAGTGGAAAGGATTGAAAGAATTCTTTCTGCAGATGATATGATGGGACGCAAAGTATTTACCCCCTATATTGACAAGGCTGCTGATTTTATTGCAGAAGAATTTAAAAAGGCCGGATTGCAAA
>JAHEZF010000085.1 GCA_023251215.1 Sphingobacteriales bacterium
GCCTTTGTGTACAAAAAAATACTGGGTTTGATGCTTTTGATTCCCATAATCCGTTTTTTATTTTTCAGAAATATAATTATTGATGAACTCAGGAAATCAAATACTGGCTTATCATTAATTATTGGCGCTGCTATCGGATTCCTTTCAGGATTGGTGGGCATCGGCGGCGGAATAATTTTATCTCCTGTTTTATTATTATTGAAATGGACAGATATGAAACAGACCGCCGCCATCAGTGCCATATTCATTTTTGTAAATTCATTAGCAGGGTTAGCTGGACAAATGAAAAATGGAGTTCATTTCAGCACGGATATGTACTCCTATGTTGCCATTGCATTTGCAGGCGGTATTTGCGGGGCTTATTTTGGCTCATTGCGGTTTAACCAATCTGTATTAAAATATTCACTGGCTTCGGTATTGATAATTGCATCGTTTAAATTATTATTTACCGGAGCTTAAATAATTGGTAATGAAAACAAATATTATTGTATTCGGGCAGCTTACAGATATAATTGGCAACGATAAATTGGTTGTAAACAATGCAGGGGATACAAATAGTTTGCTGGAAGAACTTAAGAAAGGCTATCCTGCTTTAGAAGACTCAAAATTTATATTAGCTGTTGATAAAAAATTAGTAACTGAAAACACTTTATTAAACACTAACAGCACAATTGCATTAATGCCGCCGTTTTCCGGTGGGTGAAAGATGAACGATAATAAACTATACGAAAGATACCAGCGCCAGATGATTTTAAAGGAGTTTGGCGTAGAAGGACAAAGAAAACTTTTGCGGGCGAAAGTATTAGTAATCGGAGCAGGCGGACTTGGTTGTTCTGCATTACAATACCTGGCAGGAGCAGGTGTTGGTACGATTGGTATAGTGGATGATGATATGGTGTCTTTATCTAACCTGCACCGGCAGATTTTATATTCAGTAAAAGATATAGGATTTAACAAAGCAGAAAGAGCAACAGAAGTATTGCAGCAACTAAATCCTGAAATAAAAATTATTGCATACCCCGAAAGGCTTACTACTCAAAATGCATTCGCAATAATGGAGGCTTATGATATTATTATTGATGGCACTGATAATTTTTCCAGCAGGTATATGATTAATGATGCTTGCGTATTATTAAATAAAACATTTGTATTCGGTGCTGTATCACAATGGGAAGGGCAGGTGGCAGTGTTTAGCCCCCATCCCCTAAAGGGGGGTAAAGATGGTGTAAATTATAGAGACTTATTTCCACAGCCGCCAAAAGATGGTGAAGTGTTGAATTGTGCAGAAGCAGGTGTGATAGGCGTATTACCAGGCATCATCGGAACTATGATGGCGAATGAAACCATCAAATTAATTACAGGCATTGGTTCTTCATTAATTAATCGGATGGTTACTTATAATGCATTGACAAATCAGGTTTATGAACTTGGTTTATCTGCAAGAAAAAAAACACGGTCACTAATTCCCAAAGACAAATCAGCTTTTTTACAAACAGATTATGAATGGCTCTGTGCAGCTCAGCCACAACTGAAAGAAATTGATGTGAATATTTTTAATTCGATGATTGCCAAGGGTGAAGTTGATGTGATTGATGTAAGAGAAGAAAACGAACTTCCGGCCGTAAAAGAATTTTTACATTTAAAAATTCCTTTAACTCAACTAGCAGAAAATATTTCATTGATAAAGTCCGATACAGTTGTTGCCTTTTGCCAATCAGGTAAACGCAGCCTGCAGGCTGCAGGGATTTTGTCCGGTATTTTTAGGGAAACAAAAAAAGTTTACAGTTTAAAAGGAGGAATTTTAAAATGGAAACAAAATCAGGCCAAACTACCGGTATGAAAGGAAGAAAACCTAAAAATGTTTTTGTACAAGGAGCTGTTGCAGCATCTTTTATTGCTGACAGTATTCAAAAGCACAGCAGTAAAACTGATATTGGCGGGCATAGTATTTTTTTGGGTCAGGTTCGTGCTGATGTCATTAACGGGAAAGAAGTAGCTTCAATAGAGTACACTGCTTACGAAGAAATGGCTTTGGAGAAAATGCATACAATCCGTGAAGATATTTTTTCGAAGTATGATTTAATCTGTATGCATGTGTATCATAGTTTGGGCAAAGTGGCCGCCGGAGAAATCAGTTTGTTTGTATTTACATCATCGGCACATAGAAAGGCTGCAATAGACGCCTGTGAAGAAACAGTAGAAAGAATAAAAGCAGAATTACCTGTTTGGGGTAAAGAAATATTTGTAGATGAAACTTATCAATGGAAAGAGAGTAAATAATTATGGTAAACATTACGCATAAAACAAATAGTTTAAGAGAGGCGATAGCTTCTGCCATACTAACTGTATCAAAGCAGGAAACGATAGATGCCATAAAGAATAAAACTGTTCCCAAAGGCGATGTGTTTGAATTCTCCAGAGCAGCAGGTTTACTGGCTATTAAAAAAACCAGTGATGTAATTCCGGACTGTCATCCACTTCCTGTTGAATTTGCTTCTATTCAGCATGAGATAGATGGTTTAAATATTATTATCAGAGTAGAAGTATACACCATTTATAAAACCGGGGTAGAAGTGGAAGCTATGCACGGAGCTGCTATCACTGCATTAACTATGTACGATATGCTGAAGCCATTGGATAAAGGAATTGAAATTTCGACCATAAAATTAGAAAGCAAGAAAGGTGGCAAAACAAGTTATAGAAATCAAAAGGCCGGGGAAATTAAATGTGCTGTTATTGTATGCTCCGATACCGTTGCTGCAGGCGCCAACAAGGATAAAACCGGCAAAGCAATAATTGAAAAATTAAAAAAACATAATTTATCCTGTGCGTTATATGAAATTATTCCGGACGATTTTGCTGTTATTCAATCAAAAACAAAACAATTAAGTAAAGATGGATTTCAATTAGTATTGTTTACCGGCGGCACCGGGCTTTCAAAAAGAGATGCAACGCCTGATGCGATAACGCCGCTTTTAACCAGGCAAATTCCCGGTATAATGGAAACTGTTCGCAGTTATGGGCAACAACGAACTCCCTTCTCAATGTTGTCCCGGGGTGTCGCCGGTTTTGTTAATGATACATTGGTAATTACATTACCCGGATCTGTCAGAGGTGCAGAGGAATCAATAGATGCCATATTCCCCTTTGTTTTACATGTCTTCAAAGTCGTTGATGGTAGCAGGCATGATTAACATAGGCTATAGATAATAGCCTTCAGGGAAAATAAAAAAGGATAGTTTCTTTTCCCGAAGGAAGCCGTATGTTCGGACTTTATTTCATACAGCAAGGCAAAGAAAGATATTATAAATAGTTGCTGAAGACCGCTTTTGTTCTTACTTAATTTTGTTAATGAATAAGCTGAAATCAAATAGGGAAAGGAGATTTAAGTATTCAGCAGCGGGAAGTATTATCAGTCAATTTCTGTTGGAAGTGAGGCTTTAAATGCTTGTTTTTTCATTATAGTTAACCCCAGATTTTTCAACATAAAAATTACCAGGAACATAAAAGCAACCAATATGGCAAGAATTATTTCCTGCCGCAGACCTCTCAACCAATATACTTCAAACAGAACAAAGCCGTGCAGAAAACAAATCAGTTTGGCCGCAAAACCATGACTGAATCCCCGGTTAGTCAGCAGGTGATGAATATGGGTTTTATCAGCAGCAAAAGGCGATTTGCCTTTCCATATTCTTAAGGTGAAAACCCTCAGTGTATCAAAAACAGGAATGAGCACAATGGCCAGTACAAAAACAGGGGCATGTGATAAAACAGGACTAGCAGCAAAAATATTTACCTGCATCAATCGAATACATAGAACTGCTATTACAAACCCAAGCACAAGTGAACCCGTGTCGCCCATAAATATTCTTGCCGGATTAAAATTGAAATAAAGAAAAGCAAAAATACCCCCTGCCAGTGCAAAAGCTATTAAAGCAGTGTTTGCATCTCCGCTTATTGTAAGGAAAATGCCGAGTGTTACCAGGGTCATAAAGCCCAGCCCACCGGCCAAACCATCAATGCCATCAATCAAATTAAAGGCATTGGTAATTCCTGTAATAGCTAATATGGTAATACTGTATTGAGCAGTCAATGTCAAGTCATTGATGCCAAACAATCCATCGAAGGATGTGATGCGGATGCCGGATAGAGCAATCAGAGTTGCCAACCCTAGCTCGATTACAAATTTGTATTTTGCAGAAAGATCTTTCAGATCATCCATGATGCCTAACCCTAAAAGTACAATAATTGAAAAGAAAAAACTGATCTCTGCTAACTCGCTATTAAACGGGAACCAGAGAAACAGAGTCGTCATCATCCCGGCAATAATGGCAATCCCACCCATAGTTGGTATAGGAGATAAGTGTTCTTTACGGGCATCAGGAACATCATATAACTTGTATCTTTTTATCAGGCTGATGATAGGCGGGATGGTTATAAGGGTGACCACAAAAGCAGTAACAAAACATAACAGGGCAAGCTTGTAGTCAGGAAATTGAAGATTAATCTGAAGCAGGTGGATATAGTTTTTCATTGGTACCCGGTTTTTTATCAGGGTTGGATTCTTGTAGCTTAAAAATAGACGGTTTTTTTACAAATGACAAGACTTTTTTTATTGTATAGGGTATAATTTTTTTTGCCCGCCAATGAATGGGATATTTGCTATAATAAAACCGTAATTTTCACAGCTACGGCATTATGACAATCGTTATAATTCTTTTTTGGGTAAGCGTTTCAATACTATTCTTCTGCTATATAGGTTATGGCATCCTTCTTCTGTTCCTGAATGGCCTGCTCATCATTTTCCGGTTTAAAAACAAAACTGTCACCCTGAAAGAGAAATTGCCTGTCACACTCATCGTTTCAGCCTACAACGAAGAACAGGTGCTGGAGCAAAAGATTAAAAACACACTGGCGATAGAATATCCCCCAGACCTGCTTACCATAATTTTTGTTATTGATGGGTCTGCCGATGGATCATTGGAAATGATTCAAAAACATCCTGCTATTATCCTGCTGCACCAGAAAGAAAGAAGAGGAAAATTTGCTGCAATCAAAAGGGCCATGCAGTTGGTGCAAACACCCATTGTGGTTTTCAGCGATGCCAACACTATGCTGAATAAAGAATGCATCGGGCGGATCGTTGCTCATTATCATGATCCCAAAGTAGGGGGAGTAGCCGGTGAGAAAAAAATTCTGCATAATCACCATATTTCTGCCGTTGGTGAAGCGGAGGGATTCTACTGGCAATATGAATCCTTCATGAAAAGACTGGATGCAGGTTTTTATACGGTTGTTGGAGCAGCAGGTGAATTGTTTTCCATACGAAGCGGGTTATTCAGGGAATCAGATGATGAACTGATATTGGATGACTTTGTAATTTCCACGCAGGTTTGCCTACAGGGATATAAAATAGAATATGAACCGGGAGCTTTTGCTACGGAAATGCCTTCCGCTACGTTGGCAGGCGAAGAGAAAAGAAAAGTACGCATCGCTGCTGGGGCGTTTCAATCCATCGGGTATTTAAAAAAATGCCTGAATATTTTTAAATACCCGTTATTAAGTTTCCAATATATTTCAAGGCGGTTAATGCGCTGGATTCTTTGCCCGGTAATGCTTGTCATTTTATTAGTAACGAATGTGATATTGGTAAGCAATCAGCCAGTCAATGGTTTTTATAATTGGTTTTTATTTGCACAGGCTTTGTTCTTTTTCTTAGTATTAACAGGTTGGGTCTTTGTTCGCACTGGAAAAAGAGCAGGTGTACTGACCATTCCTTTTTATTTTGTATTTATGAATTATTGTATGGTTAAAGGGTTCATCAGGTTCCTGAAAAGACGGCAGACTGTGCTGTGGGAAAAATCGTTGCGACAGGTAACAGATTAACCAATCATCACTTAGATTGATTGGCTTAGTTTTGTTTGAAAGTATCAGCTTATTTCTTCTTCATTCAACATATTATCCAATCCGATTGAGTATTTGAAAGGTGTTGGCCCGCAAAGAGCTGACCTGCTGAAAAAGGAACTCAACATTTTTACATTTAATGACCTGCTTGAGCATTTTCCTTACCGGCATGTGGACAGGACCAAAGTAAATCTTATAAGTGATATCACTCTTCAAACCGAATATATTCAAGTGGCAGGCAAATTATTGAGCTTTGAAGTAGTAGGTCAACGGGCAGGCAAGCGACTGGTTGCTCAACTGAAAGATAAAAGTGGTTTTCTGGAGTTAACCTGGTTCCAGGGAATTAACTGGATACAAAAATCGCTTCATGCCGGCAACACCTATTTGGTTTATGGCAAAATAAGTTTTTACCAGGGCAGGCCACAGATCATACACCCGGAATTGGAGCCTTTAACTTCTGATAAGGAAGAGGGGAAATTTTTTTTAGAACCGGTTTATCCTACAACAGAAAAATTAAAAGCAAAAGGATTAGGTGGAAGACAGATCGGAAAACTTAGCCGGGTGCTGATTGCAATGCTTCAGCCAAAAAATATTCCGGAAATTTTACCCGATAATATATTGAAGCAATTCAACCTCGCTGATCGTTTCAAAGCATACAAACAAATTCATTTTCCACAGTCTGTTGTTGAATATGAGGAAGCAGTAAAGCGATTAAAATTTGAAGAATTATTCCTGGCACAGTTGCGGATGAACTTACTCCGGTCCGATCGCCACCGTTTTTCCAAAGGAGTAATATTTGATAAGGTGGGCGAGCTTTTTAATACTTTTTTTAAAAAATATATTCCTTTTGAGCTTACCGGCGCCCAAAAAAGAGTGATGAAAGAAATAAGAGCTGATACGGCAAGGGGAAGACAAATGAACCGCCTGTTGCAAGGCGATGTGGGCAGTGGCAAAACCATAGTAGCTGTACTTACTATCTTACTGGCCGTTGATAATAGCTACCAGGCCTGCCTGATGGCGCCAACAGAAATTTTAGCACAACAACATTTCAATACTATAAGTTTATTGCTTGAAAAAATTGATATTTCTGTAAAATTG
>JAHEZF010000086.1 GCA_023251215.1 Sphingobacteriales bacterium
CAGCAAAGAGTATGTCCTCTTACTCTCAACCCATGCCTTAATGCAAAATCAACTATTGAATCCGCATCTTTCCAGAAATAACGGTTCTCTTCCGGGTGAATGGGGCCCATCTTCATTGCATTTTCAGGCGTAAGGCTATTAAACTGTTGCAATATCAGTTGTGCTTCATCACCTGAAAGATTGCCTGGCCCAACAGCGACACCCATTGGGAAATACTTTTGGTAAAAATCTTTTAATCCTTTACTGCTGTCAATAGTTGACGTTGCAGATTGCTTTTGTGTTTTGTTGAGTGATGAACACTTTACAAGAGTTAGGAGCAGCGCTGGAAAAAGTATTGCTAAAAAAAATTTGTTCATGATTACAATTGATTTTTCAAAATACATTTTATTGCGTTTTGATATAATGGCTTGCAAACTGAATAAATGTTGGCCAGTTGGGAACAGGTGTATGCCCCTGTGAATGCTGGCGAAAAGCGATCTCACCATCAATCAAAGTAGTTTCTACTTTTGGAAATTCAGCTATTCCCAGATCTTTTTTTCCAAGAAGTTTATATACAGGTCCGGCTGCAACTCCCGCCATAAACATTCCTCTTGCATCTACCCATCCATCTCCTTTTTCTCCACTGCTGATGAATACAGGCCGGGGAGCACACATCGCAATCAGTTCGTGTGCATCAACCGGCAGATCACCCCAGTTCAATGGCCCCGCATACTTTATAAAATTGCCTGCCATCCAGTGATATTCTCCTGAGCCGGCAACATTCTCTACAATTTCTCCGGCATTGCGGCGATGCAATTTTGCACCACCTTCTCCGGAAGAGCTGATGAAAGCAATTGCAAAACGTGAATCGTACGCCATTGTTACCAGCGTTGCTTTGCCATATCTTGAATGACCTTCAATGCCTATCTGCTTTGCATCAACGGATTTATCAGTTTCAAAATAATCCATGGCACGGCTTGCCCCCCATGCCCAGGCACGCAATGCACCCCAATCATCCGGTTTTCGCCGTTGTCCTTTATTCATCAATCCGATGATACCTTGAGTAAGCCCGGCTCCATTATCTGCCTGGATACTGTTAGGAGAAATGATTGCATAACCCCAACCTGTTGCTAAAACCTGTTGTTGCCATGTAGGTCCTGCAGGCGCAGGTGGTTGCGTAGTTCTATTGCTCGTATCACGTGGAGGAAATCTGAATCCCGGAGGAAAAATAAATCCGAATTCCATTATTACAGGAACATGGCCTTTAGCATTTGCCGGAGTAGTTAATGTCAGATCAATATTAACTGTGATGGAAGGATAAGATGAATTGTCAACATGCCCCGCTAATTTTTTTACGGTGATGGGAAAATCTCCATTCATAGTATCAGTAGTGCTCAGTATTTCCCAGGTTACTTTGGGTGTATTCTTAGGGACTCTTCCATAAATTTCCCTGTCGAAATCTTCCACAATTTCAGGATGGCGTTTTTTCCACCACATTTTAGCAGTTGTAACTTTTTTCCCATTCTTTAATGTGAGCGGATCAGGCAGATTAGGATAAGGATTAGCCTTTGACTCATCATAGTTGGCAGCATTGGGAGCATTGGGATTATTTCCATTTGCTCCCTGCCGAATGGAATCAATATGCAGCAAATCCATCATTGCCTTATGATCTTGTTCGCTCAGTTTTCTAAGGCTGTCCTGCGCCTGCCTTGATGGTTGGGTATAAGAATGCAAAGCAATCATCATTGCAATAAAGAGAAATTCAATTATTTTTTTCATAGTATATTATTTATGTTATGGAAATTAAATGGTTAAAAATTTATTAATAATAGCCACTGTAAAAAATATAGTGATGACTCTTTTCATTATTTATTCTTTAATGCTAATTCTAATGCTTTAGTAGTGGTATAATACTTAGCCAGCATATTTGGTACTTCCCATTCAGGGATATTATGTTTATTGAGATATTCTAAAAAATTTTGTGTGACTCTGTAAAAATGTGCCTCATGTCCTTCTTTATATTTATCAGGAATTATCACTTTCCATCTATATATGAACATCATTCCCTTTCCTATCCCAGTAATTTTTTTTAATCCCACACCAGGATATTTTGCCTGTATTTTTTTTATTTGTTCCATCAAAGCCTTTTCGTAAGCCATATCAGTATATATCGGATATACCGGCTCAATATATAAAGCGGGTTTGAATTGCTGCTCAGCCTGCTGACGAATAACAAGGTTAGCTGCAGTTCCTCTCATTAAAGAATAATGCGTATCGTTTCCACTGGTTGTCTGATAATCCCAGCGCACAGATACTTTTGCATGAACACCGCGCAATTGATAATTGATCTCACCGTTAGAATAAGCCTGCAGTGTTGTATCACTCACTACATTTTTTGCCAGGTAAGATGGAAAGCTATCCAGTTTAGTGATCGTTTTGAATTGAGTAAGACTCATATTGGTCGGCCATCTCTTTGCAGCCATTACATTAATGTCTTTTGTATAATCAAGACTTTGTTCGGGAAAACACTCCCATTGAACCAAGTCTACCAAATGAGTTGTGACATCCACAATGCCTTGTCCCTGCTGCGATTCATCCATAAACCATCCCGGCCGTACGACCACATTGCCGGATATATATTTATAAAAGTTGTGTCCGCTTTCCATTACCACAGCCGGGTTATCTGCAGTTCCTTTTTCCAATGTTCCGAATATCTCCGGTATCATGGATAATTCACGTTGCAGGATCGTTGTTATTTCAAAACGCTCTGTCATGATATCATAGAGCAACAGGTTCTTCTGCTTTGCTGTTTCAAATGCTTTCTTCAACAGTTCAAAATTTTCACTGTTAATAGCCATCGGCTTATCTGCAAAAACATTGAATCCTGCTTCCAATGATTTTAGAATGTATTCTGCTTTCTTTTGATTGTTTCCTGCCAGCACTACCACGTTCCCTTTCTTTTCGAACAGCATTTTTTCAAAATAATCATTGCCGGTATATACTTCCTCCTTCCAGTGTGTCGGGTTATCTGTTCTTGTATTAAAGGCATTGATCCTGTTGAGATGTAATTGCAGGTCATTTCCGGCAGGTGCATACACATGTACGACGGAATCCACAGCATCATACATTGATTTTTGTACAAGGGCGGCATGAAAATGGCCGGGGTCGAAAGTGATGAAGTGTACCCTCTTAGTATTTTCTTTCGACTCTGATGAGGATTGATTGCATGAAACTGCCAACACCATCAGTCCGACAAAAAGAAATTCGCTGATTGTCAAAAAGTTTTTATTCATATACTAAAAATCATATTTCTTGCGACGCGGACGTGACAACATAGCTATAGCTTCCTTGTCGTTATTTTTAAAAATTTCCTTTTCCGGGTCCCAGTAAATTTTTCTTTTCAACTTCATTGCTATTTGATGAAGAAGACAAGTGCTGCAGGAACGATGGCCGATCTCAATCGGAGCCACCGGTTCTTTTCTTGATTTGATGCAATCCAGCCAGTTGGCATGTTGCTCTGAACTTTCATACAAATGAATTTCATTCGGGCCGATCACCGATTGAAGGATCTTTGGGTTGCTCGCATCAATTGGTTTGACACCATCCTTATCAGCTACAGGATCACTGTCGGTAACTTTATAATTACCGCGGGTCACCCAGATCCATCCTTCTGTACCGATGAACTTCACTCCATTTGGCAATTCATTGGAAACGATCATGTGCACACCATTTGCATATAACGCTTCTGTTCTGAATATACCGTGCACATCCCAAAGACCTTTATAATCCGGATCGTCAGTTGGAAACGCAGCTTTGCCCCACACTTCGATCGGGCCGCTATATTCAGTGTCCATTGCCCAATGTGCCGTATCAATATGATGAGCTCCCCATCCGGTGATCATACCAGCGCCGAATTGTTCGCAGCGCAACCATCCCGGCCTGCTGAGAATTCCCTGCGTTGAAGCATCCTGTGAATGAACCCTGTCTTCAGTGTAATATACTTCCGGAGTAGCGCCTAACCACGCATCATAGTTTAAAGTATCGGGAACAGACATTTTAATTGTGTTGCCGCCACCCGGATCGCCGGGAAGACCCACCTCAACAGTTTTAAGTTGTCCGATGCGTCCATTGCGTACCAGTTCACATGCTTTTTTAAATTGAGGCCATGGATCTATTGAACGCTGCTGACTTCCCATCTGCAATATTCGTCTGCTCTTTTTTACAGCATCACTCAGAATTCTTCCTTCTTCAATGGTTAATGATGCAGGCTTCTGAAGATAAACATCCTTGCCTGCATTCACAGCATGAACGCCAACAATGGAATGCTGATGATCCGGCAAACTGATATGTACTGCATCTATGTCTTTATTTCCAAGCAATTCTTTGTAATCGTAATACACTTTTATATCCCAATCTCCTTTGAGTCCGCCATTAACATTAGCGGCTTTTACATAATTACTCCTTACGAAAGCCGGTCCGGCATCCGCTCTTTTTTTATCCAGATCACAAACTGCGATGATCCTTGCACCTGCATAGCGAGCAATACAAGTCATATCATGTATGGTCGAAATGCGACCACAACCGATGGATGCTACATTGATAAGATTGCCCGGTGCGTTTTTTCCAAATACACTGGCAGGAACAATAGATGGAAAACTCATGGCAATAGAGGTGCCTACTGCTGTTTTTACCGTGTCGCTGAGAAATTCTCTGCGGCTGATGGTTGATTGTTTACCCCCAACCCCCTTCGGCCGCCATAGGCTTGCCGAAGGCGCTGCTGAAGAACAGTCTTTCTTTTTCATATTTGATATTTATGTCTGTTAAACAATATTTTTTTAGAACATGGATTGGACGGATGAAACGGATCTTCACTGATTTTATCTTATCCGTGTAATCCGTATAATCTCTGTCATCCGTGTTCCTATTTTACGATCTTGACATTTGGTGGCTCCGCAAAATATTGCCATGCACTCTCCGCTTTGGCCGCATCAAACTTTCCATTGAATACAACCAACCTGTATTTTAACACATAAGTTTTTCCCGGTTCGAGTATCCAGTCTTTATCTTTTGTCGGGGCGAAATTGGCAAACATGTCACCACGGCCATTTGTATTCAATGTCCATATCCGTAAAGGCTCCGGGTGATTGTAGTTAGCAGGATAGGATAACATAATGGCGCCACCGGAATCATTACCGGGCAAAGCTCCCTGCACCATGCACCATTTTGCTTTGGAACCATCCGTATCTTTCCTCGTCTTTCCTTCCGAAGTAAGCACTTCACAATTCTCGTTATTCCAAAACTCCGTAGTTCGCCAGCCAAAACCTGCGTACCGGTAAGCGACAATATGAAAAGGACTTTGCGAAGCACAACTCATTTTA
This sequence comes from Sphingobacteriales bacterium, assembly GCA_023251215.1. GTDB lineage: Bacteria > Bacteroidota > Bacteroidia > Chitinophagales > Chitinophagaceae > JAHEZF01. The sequence continues at coordinate 5,358 of JAHEZF010000086.1, forward strand.
GAAGTAATGTCAACAATGAAGTAATCACTGTTATTTTCCGGTTTATATACTCTCACTGTTTGCAATTCATTCAGCGCCACTTTCTCGCTGCCATCTTTTTTGAATACCACATGTTCATGCAGCGCTTCGAATTCTGAGAATACGGCGCCATTGGTTTGGAAAATGAATCTGGCAAAACGTATTGTTCCTTTTTTACCACCGATATTCCAGAAATCAACGGTATCGTTTTCAAACAAAACATGTGTCCACGGGTTCCAGATGCCATAATGATGATAGTGATCAGGTGGCTGTATTCTTGTCAATTCCTGTCCATGCGGCGTCCACAGCGGATGGATAAATCCACTTCGTTTAAAATTTGAATCAATTCCGGCAGGAGGATAAACTGTTTTAAAATAATAATTCAACAGATTTTTATTACCAGACCTGATCGTTAAAGCACCATCATTGGTTTCAACATTTATCTCAGTGAATTTTTGCGGCGCTGCATTGATCAATTGATAAACATGCTTTTTTTGCTTGGTATCTGTTATCTGCCAATACAGTGTTCTTTGCTCTCCCTGTTTTATCTGGAAGGGAATTGAAGAGTTTGTATCGCCCTGGATTTCTACCAACGATAATGAAGAATCACTAATAAAAGTTATCTGATCAAGATTTACGCTTACAGGAATGTTTATGCCATTGGCTGATTTAGGCAATTCTACTTCAAACTTGGCAATAGTTTGTGCCGAAGTGATAACTGATGCAACAGAAATAAATAATACTATCAGGAAGTTTCTTTTCATATCTGTTATTTTTACCGGATTGTGATTTCAGATTTCAATACATTTGAATTTGTTTTCACTTTCACATCCGGCTGACCACCACCGACAGCTATTTCATATTTTCCCGGCAGAAAAGCTCTTTCATTTTTATCATTAATAAATGAGAAAGCATCTGCTTTTACGATCAGGTCAACAGTTTTTGCTTCTCCCGGCACTAAATGAATTCTTTTAAATGCTCTTAATGAACGAACCGGGAAATGTCCTTCTTTGTTTTTATTGCTCACATACACCTGCACTATTTCATCGCCTTCCATGCTTCCTGTATTTTTTACATTGACAGAAAATTTTACAGCTTCACCAATTTTATATTCGTTATTGATCTTTATATTATCATACTGAAAGTTTGAATAGCTCAATCCATAACCAAACGGATACAATACATCCCCCTTAAAGTAACGATATGTTTGAGTAGTGATATTATAATCTTCAAAAGAAGGAAGATCGCTTAGCGATTTATAAAAAGTAACAGGAAGTCTTCCTCCGGGATTATAATCGCCGAATAAAACATCAGCAATGGCAGTGCCTGCTGCCTGGCCGGGATACCATGCTTCGATGATGGCAGGAATATTTTCATTTTCCCAATTGATGGAAACGGCGCTTCCGCTCATCATCACCAGGACAACAGGTTTGCCCAATGCTTTTATTTCTTTTATCAGTTGTCTCTGTACAACCGGTAAGTCCAATTTTGTTCTGTCACCACCTTTGAACCCATCAATCTGAATATCCATTTCTTCTCCTTCCAGTCTTGCTGAAAGACCCATGCACATGATCACAACATCAGATTGTTTGGCAATTTCAATCGCTTTTTTC
>JAHEZF010000087.1 GCA_023251215.1 Sphingobacteriales bacterium
GTTTATTCAGCACAAATGTTCATGCGGATTTTAAAAGAAGCAGGCTTGCCGGGTGGAGTGATTAATTTAATTTTTGTTGATGGACCAACGATCGGTAGAATTTGTTTCAATCACCGTGATTTTGCTGGAGTGCATTTCACCGGCTCAACAGATGTCTTCAAAAATATGTGGGAAACGATCGGGAAAAATATGGCCACGTATAAATCGTATCCGAGAATAGTGGGAGAGACAGGCGGAAAAGATTTTGTGATTGCACATAAGAGTGCAGATGTGGATGTATTTGTAACAGCATTGCTTCGTGGCGCATTTGAATTCCAGGGACAGAAATGCTCGGCTGCATCAAGAGCTTATATTCCTTCCAATCTTGCAGAAGAAGTAAAGAAGAAATTGATTGCGGGTGTAAAGAGTTTCAGGATGGGCAGTCCGGAGGATTTTACCAACTTTATCAATGCCGTGATTGATGAGAAGAGTTTTGACAATATCAGACGCTATATTGATAATGCAAAGAAAGACCCTAAGGCAGAAATATGGGTGGGGGGAAAGTGCGACAAGAAAGAAGGGTATTTTATTCAGCCAACAGTTATTGAAGCAAAGACAGCAAAGTATGTAACAATGTGTGAAGAGATCTTCGGACCGGTATTAACGGTATATGTTTATCCTGCGAACAGTTTTGAGAGAACTCTTGATCTGGTAAATGAAACTTCTCCTTACGCTTTGACGGGTTCTATCATTGCAAAGGACAGAACTGCAGTGGAAATGGCTACTGCAAAACTTCGTAATGCAGCCGGTAATTTTTATATCAACGATAAACCCACCGGCGCTGTCGTGGGACAACAACCATTTGGCGGAGCAAGAGCAAGCGGCACGAATGATAAGGCAGGAAGCATTTTAAATCTCTACCGCTGGTTGAGTGCAAGAACAATTAAAGAGACATTTAATCCGCCGACGGATTATATATACTCTTTTATGCTGGAAACATGACATTAATCATGAAAGAAAATTATTGATTTAATATCTTTAAACATTATCTTCACGAATTCGTTATTTTATTAAACCTAAATTTTGGATTATGAAAAAAGTATTGTTATTAGCACTTGGTTTCTTTTGTCTGGCAATTACAAAATTGCAGGCCCAGAACGAAGATGCAGCCTGGGGAGGGCAGGGTACAACAGTTATTAATTTTGGTTATGGTGTAGGTAGTGTTTGGAAAACATTATTCAAGATTTCTGCGGGATTCACAGGAAGCAAAGTCACTGCTCTTGGACCGGTTGCAGCGGGTTTTGAATATGGGGTTTCCGATAAAATTGGCGTAGGTATTCAGCTTGGGTACGGGAATGTAAAAAATGTATCTACAGATCCAGGTGGAAACTCTAACGGTGGCGATTTAATTACTACTGAAAAACTAAGTTCTTTTCAGGTTTTCGCCAGGGGAAATTATCACTTTGGTCAATCCGAAAAATTTGATCCATATCTGGGATTGGGACTTGGGTATGGTAATTTTAAGTATGAGATTTCTGATAATGATGCAAGTGCGTCTCCAGTCTTTGCGTTCGCTATACCTTCTGCATTTGTTTTTTCCGGAGCATTAGGGGCAAAATATTATTTTGCAACCAATTTTGGTATTTATGCAGAGGTTGGTTATGTAACCGGCTCATATATCCAGGGAGGAATAGCTATCAAGTTCTGATAAGGCAACATTTATTTTTATAAAACTGCCCAGGATTTCCGGGGTGGTTTTTTATTTTAAATACCTGATATCCTGATAATGTACTTACTAGTTTTCAAAAGCAGGGTGTAACTTCACTTCAAAATAACGTTAATGCGTGTTATACTTTCACCGAAACAACTTTCTGAAACCGTCAATAAACTGGCTGACCAATTAAATAATAATCATAAAGATTTGAATGATGTGGTATTTGTCGGTATTCAGCAGGGCGGAGTGGTGGTGGCCAATGATATTGTAGCTGCACTTCAGCAATTGCATCCTGCACAGAAAGTTCAGTACGGTCAACTGGATATTACTTTTTACAGGGATGATATCCGCAAAGAAGTTCTTGCGCCGGATACCATGAATATTCCTTTTGCCATTGAAAATAAAACCGTGGTATTGATAGATGATGTGTTGTTTACCGGCCGGACGATTAAAGCAGCATTGGATGTACTGCTCGACTATGGCCGGCCCGCCAAAGTGGAATTGTGTGTGTTGATTGACAGAAAGGAGCACCGCCAATTTCCCATACAGGCCGATTATGTGGGTAAAACAGTACAAACAAATAAAACAGATAAAGTAAAACTGGTTAATAAAGAAGTTGTACTGATTACTCAATAATTTACTATAATTTCGTCTTTTAATGCAACTATCCACAAGACATCTTCTCGGCATTAAAGACCTCACCCCACCTGATATTTCACTTATTCTGAAAACGGCAGAGCAATTCAAAGAAGTTTTACAACGTCCGGTTAAGAAAGTTCCTTCGCTGCGTGATGTGACGATTGTAAATCTTTTTTATGAAAGTTCCACCCGCACCCGGTTCTCTTTCGAGCTGGCGGAAAAAAGATTAAGCGCTGATGTTATTAATTTTTCTGCTTCTGCTTCCTCAATATCAAAAGGCGAAACACTTTTAGATACGGTGAACAATATCTTATCCATGAAAGTGGATATGGTAGTTATGAGGCACAGCGCAAGCGGGGCGCCTCATTTTCTTGCACAGCATATTCCCGCTGCCATTATCAATGCAGGCGATGGGATCAATGAACATCCTACACAGGCTTTGCTGGATGCTTATTCCATTAAAGAAAAAACAGGGAAATTGAAAGGCAGAAAGGTGGCGATCATTGGCGACATTATGCACAGCCGGGTAGCATTAAGCAATATTTACCTGCTTACAAAAATGGGAGCCGGGGTTACTGTTTGCGGGCCGCCGACATTAATTCCAAAATATATTCGTGAAGCTCTGGGTGTAGAAGTGAATTATAACCTGAAAGAAACTTTAGAGTGGTGTGATGTGGCTAATGTGCTGAGGATACAACTGGAAAGACAGAACCAGGTTTTATTTTCTTCGCTTCGTGAATATAGTTTGGCTTACGGGATCAATAGAAAATTGCTGGACAGCCTGAAAAAAGAAATAGTGATCATGCACCCGGGGCCGATAAACCGCGGTGTTGAAATAGACAGTGATGTAGCGGATAGCAAACAATCCATAATTTTACAGCAGGTAGAAAATGGTGTGGCCGTAAGAATGGCGGTACTGTATCTTCTTTCAGGCAGAAGTCAAAAAAATAATTAATAAATTTTTCATGCAAAGAATTTGTTTATTTCCCGGCACATTTGATCCCGTTACACTCGGCCATGTAGATATTATTGACAGGGCTCTGCCTTTGTTTGACAAAATAGTGGTGGGCATCGGTTTGAATACTTCGAAAGCTCCTATGTTCTCTGCTGAGAAACGGCAGCAATGGATCAAAGAAATTTATAAAAACGAGCCGAAGATTGAGGGAGCTGTTTATGAAGGATTGACTGTAGATTTTTGCAGGGCTATCGGCGCTAAATTCATTCTGAGAGGCATACGGTATGTCAGCGATTTTGAATTCGAGAAGACCATTGCTGATGCTAACCGGACCATGGATAAGTCCATTGAAACAGTTTTCCTCACCGGTGAACCTAAATATACTTCGATCGCTTCTACCATTGTCCGGGATATTATCCGGAATGGAGGAGATGCCAGTCATTTTTTACCGGATATTGTTTCTAAATCCCTTACAAAATAATCCCTGATGTCCATTTGGTTTGATAAGGACTTGTCGCTTGAAAAAATAAAACCTCTTGGCAGGGATACGATGGGTGAATATCTCGGTATTGAATGGCTGGAAGTGGGAGAGAATTATATCAAAGCGAAGATGCCGGTTGATCATCGTACCATTCAGCCGTATGGGTTATTGCATGGCGGGGCATCCTGTGTGCTGGCTGAAACCATTGGCAGTGTGGCTTCGGCAATGGTGGTGGATCATTCAAAATTTTATTGCGTGGGGCTTGAGATCAATGCCAATCATCTTTGTGCTGTAAGACAGGGATATGTTACAGGCGTCGCCACCCCGTTGCACTTAGGTTCCAGTACTCATGTGTGGGATATTAAAATTTATAATGAAGCTGAATTACTGGTTTGTGTAAGCAGGTTGACAGTAGCAATTTTGAAAAGGAAAGATTAAGAAGGATTGAATGCAGCTTTTAAAACATCCGCAACAGATGGATAACTATTCAGCAGATAAACAGGTAGTTCTTCTTTTTTGGCCCACCTGATCTCAAGGATGCCTTCTTCTTTCTGGGGCGTAAATAGCTGATCACTTTTAGCTTTCATCATGAACCAATGTGATTCTTTTAAAATAAACCTCGTGCCTTCATGATAGGTATGATAAGTAAGGGTGAGAAGTTTGCGCAGTTTCACTTTTTTGATCCCGGTTTCCTCTTCTACTTCCCGGATAGCACATGCTTCCAGCTTTTCGCTTTTATTTAGCTTGCCTTTTGGCAGATCCCACTTTCCCTTGCGGAATATCAGCAGGGCTTCATCTTTTTCATTCATGACCAAACCACCCGCTGCTCTGATAAAAGTGAATTTTTTAAAAAACGACTTTTTCAGTTCATCAAGATTCTTGTTGAAAAAAACTCCGGCATGAACCTTAGGTTGCAGCATTTCATGGATCATAGTTTTCACAGTATGCGAATTCAGCTCGTCAATAAATACAGTGTCATCATGATGAACATATGGCAGAATGTATGAGTCCACTGCATCACAGAGGAAAAGAGGTTTATCGTTAAAATAGATTTTGATATACATAATACCCCAAGCCCCTAAAGGGGCTTTACAATTTATTTATAGCAAAGGCTTTTCTATAATTTTCACATTTTTCCCGAAGGGATTCCTTCGGAACAAATTTTGCTCATTTTCACATTACCTTCGTCGCATGACCGATGCAAAGATCGTTGCCGAAAAACTTCTTCAAGTTAATGCAGTAAAATTAAATCCCGAACAACCATTTACATGGGCCAGCGGCTGGAAGAGCCCTATTTATTGCGATAATCGTAAAATTTTGTCCTTTCCTTTTATCCGGGACTACATTAAGTCTGAAATGTGCAACCTGGTCTTTGAAAAATTTCCTGGTGCAGAACTATTGGCAGGGGTGGCTACTGCCGGTATTGCCTGGGGAGCAATGGTGGCTGACCAGTTGAAATTGCCCTATGTTTATGTTCGTCCCTGGCCAAAAGAACATGGGCTTGGCAACCAGATCGAAGGATTTTATGAAAGAGGACAAAAGACGGTAGTAATTGAAGACCTGGTATCCACCGGCAAAAGCAGCCTGCAGGTGGTTGATGTGTTGAAAGAGGCAGGACTGAAAGTGACTGGTATGGTTTCAATTTTTACTTATGATTTTTCAGTTGCAACGGATGCAATTACCAAAGCATCATTACAATATTATTCTCTCACCAATTATCCGGCACTGATTGAACTGGCAGTGGAAAGAGGAATTGTTTCTGCAGATCAGCAGAGTGTTTTGTTAAAATGGAGGGACGATCCGGCTCATTGGAAGGGTGTTTCGTAATTTTAGTTCAATACTTACCTGATGAAAAAGTTTTTTATTGCATCGGTTGTATTAATAGGATCTGCTTCAGCCAGCTTTTCTCAAACCAAGCCTGTTCTTACGGCAATTATTAAAACTCCCAATGCTCTTTGCCTGAACTGTAAAACAAGGATTGAAACTTACCTGAAACGTTATGATGGGGTAATAGAAGTAAATGTGAATTATCGCAAAGCTGAAACCAAAGTAAAATACATTACCGACCGGATCAATATTGAAGAGATCAAAACAGCCATTGCCAATTGTGGTTATGATGCTGATGATGTGCCCGCCAATGAAGATTCTTACAAAAGATTACCAAAGACCTGCAAAAAATGGGAAGATGGGGGTGGGCATCCCAAACCCAAATCACCTCTAGCACCCCGGCAATAATAAACCTTTTGGATTTCGCCTTATCGCAGCAATTCGTCCAGGTTTTGTTTTCCTTCATAATGGATAGGGTAGCGGATGAATACAGTGCCCCTTCCAACTTTTGCTATTCCCTGAATCCTCAACATTACCTCGTTATTCAGTAAAATGGCGGTTGTATTATGCAATAAGTATTTCATGTCTATTTTCAATCTGACCGGCAGTCTGAAATCTTCTTTTGCAGGTATCCGGATCAAAGTATCCACAGTAAAATGGCCTAGCGACACCCCATCCAGCCAGGCATCTCCTTGGACATTTTTTAGCTGAATTTTTGAATTGTTGCGATTAAAAAAGTGAAGATCGAAAATAAGAGTGGACTCAAGTTTTCCCAAACGGACGACTTTCAGATTTTCAATACCCTTAAAAACGGGTTCCTGCAGCGACCCACAGCCAGGCAACAGAGCGAGGACTGGGACTATCAAAACAGGGTATAAAAAAAGGGCTTGCCTCATTATGTTCGATTGAATGTAAAATAGGAAAGAGGACAGGAAAATAGGTGTAAAAAATTTCCAAAATTCATTTTTTAAGCTAATTCTATTAGCTTATTGGCGAAAAGGTAGTTTTCAATTATTGCCTAAATAAAGCTGTACGCCACATTTTGCTAAAAGAGTACCTTATCAACAGCTTATGCGGGCTGTTGAATATTTAATAGGCAAATATTTACTCCTGAATTTTAGTTATTTTGCTTATTTATCCGGATTAGTTTGGTATTATAAATTATGAATTATTTTTCCTGAATATCAACTTATAATATAGACTTGCGGCTTTTAAATTTTATATAAATGGTTGCATATTTTTTTTAATCATTTCCTATGTTTGCTTAGAGGTTGCCGAAAACAATACTTCGCTTGGGGGATGATAACAAAAAGTCTGATATCACAAAAAAGGCAGTTTTGAAAGGGTC
>JAHEZF010000088.1 GCA_023251215.1 Sphingobacteriales bacterium
TCAGTGAAAAAGCAAGAAACAATGTGAAAGCTGTCATAACACCCATTGAAATAGCATGCATGCTGATCTTAATGTAAATATTGGCCAGCCACCCCGCTATCGAAGCAATGAAAACAGATAGACTTAAAAGAACCAATTGCCCGGGAAATTCCGGCTGGTTATGCAACACATACCACATCCAGAAATAATATATCATGCAAATAGCATAGGGAATAATTCTTTCCTTTTGTGTTTTCAGATAAACAGATTGAATAAAACCCAGCCCTTTCAGTAACAGGACACTCACTAATGGCAAAAAAATATAATGGATAAAAAAACGGGGAATGATCAGGCTTTTTTCCAATGACGAAATACCTGCAAACAGATAAGGTTGAACAATAATTAAAAACCATAACAAGTAAACGGGAACAAATAAAGGATGAAAAATATAAGATATGATCTTTGCTGCCATCCGGATTCCTGCGGATAGCCCCGGTGTAGCCCTCAATTCCTTTAACTGGTTTTTACTATCTACGGCTAATCTCATACTCGGTTTCTCCCTAACTTTTTTTACTTCAAAAGTGTGGTATTAGCACAAAGTAAAGGATTCTTTAAAATACATTGTTTAGTATATTTATCCATTAATCCAGTTGCCAATAAGATATGGTAATCCCTCTTATTCATGAAATATTATTCCATGAAAAAAATACTGGGTACATCTCTTTTGATTTTTATTTTTTTTCTACCGGGATTATCACAGAAATCCAACAAGCTTAAAATGCAGGATATGTATAATGCCATCAAAGATGCTGGCATTGAACAACCTGATTTTGTTATGGCACAGTGCATTAAGGAAACCGGCTGGTTGAACTGTAAAAGGTGCTGTCTTCGCTATCATAATCTTTTCGGATTTTATAAAAGTGGAAATAAATGCATGAGGTTTGATTCGGATAAGGAATGTCTCAACTATTATAAAAAATGGCAGGGAAAGCATTATCCTAAATGGAAGAAAAAACATCTCAAAGGAACTTATTACGACTTTTTGAAGTATTCGAAATATGCTACAAGTAAAACCTACAACCAGGAACTAAAAGGATTCGTTGCCTGGGTCAGAAAAAATCTTAAACTATAAGGAGAATAAAAACCAAATTGTGCTAAACAGGTAAAAGAGCTATCAAAGCTCCTTTCTTAACCTGGCAACCGGGATATTCAGTTGTTCCCGGTATTTGGCTACGGTGCGGCGGGCAATGTTATAACCTTTGTCCTGCAATAGTTCGGTTAACCGTTCGTCGCTTAATGGTCTTTTTTTATGTTCAGCTTCTATGAGGTTGCTCAATATTTTTTTTACTTCCCTTGTAGAAACCTCTTCCCCACTATCTGTACTTAAGGATTCGCTGAAGAAAAATTTCAAACGATAAGTACCGAATTCTGTTTGTACGAATTTACTGTTAGCTACCCGGCTTACGGTTGAAATGTCAAGATTTGTTTTTTCGGCAATATCTTTTAAGATCATGGGCCGCAGCGTAGTTTCATCACCTGTCAAAAAGAATTCATGCTGGTGCTGCATGATAGTATTCATGGTGCTGAGCAATGTATGTTGACGTTGTTTAATGGCATCAATGAACCATTTGGCTGCATCAATCTTTTGCTTGATAAAAAGCACCGCTTCTTTCTGCCGCTTGTCTTTTTTGGCGCCCCGGTCGTAATCTTTCAGCATATCGCGGTAGCCTTCGCTGATACGAAGTTCCGGCGCATTGCGGGAATTCAATGTAAGTTCCAGTTTGCCCGAATTGTTATAGATAAAAAAATCAGGGACCACATAATTTTCCACTTTATTGGTTTCGCTGACGATACCGCCGGGCTTGGGATTCAGGCGGATGATCTGCTGCATTACTTCTTTTAACTCTTCATCGCTGAGATTTAGCCCCCGCTGTATCTTTTCATAATGTTTTTTGGTGAACTCATCGAAGTATTTTTTTATAGCAAGGATGGCGGTATCTACTTTTTTGGCCTGCCTGTCAGGCTGCCGGGCTTCATCTTTTTGCCGTTGCAATTGTAACAACAGGCACTCCTGCAGATTTCTGGCGCCAACGCCGGCAGGATCAAACTGTTGAATTTTTTTAATTATGGATTCTATTTCTTCTTCGGTGGCAGAAATGTTTTGGCGAAAAGCAAGATCATCTGCAATAGCTGCAGTTTCCCTGTGCAGGTAACCATCTTCATCAATACTGCCAACAATCTGTCCGGCAATGCGCATCTCTCTTTCATCCAGCTTTAATAAACCAAGCTGGTCAAGTAACAATTCATAAAAACTGATTTCGGTTTTAAAGGGGAAATGCTTTTTTTCATCTTCATCCGGGTAATTATCGTCTCTTAATTTATATTCAGCTATATCATCATCTCCGTCCTGCACATATTCACTTACGTCTATATTGTCATATTCATCTTCGCTCCCGTCTTTTTCATCATATTCATCTACCGGTTCTTCAAATTCGTCAGTTGTGTCATCGGCGTTTTCATCATGTTTTTCATCGTCTAACTCCAGGGCAGGATTTTCTTCCATTTCTTCCTTGATACGTTCTTCCAGGTTGGATGTAGGAACCTGCAACAGTTTCATCAGTTGAATCTGCTGGGGCGATAGTCTTTGTAATAACTTCTGTTGTAGTCCCTGGCTCAGTGCCATTTCTTCTTAAGTTTATAGTGGCTGGCCGAGCTTTTAAAATTGCGGCCAGCTATCAAAAATAATGCCGTAAATTTAGACACAAATAAATAAAAGATGTCGCAACGGCTTTGTTGTTTTCTTGTTGTGTTCCTGTTAATGTTTCAGGGAAGAATTTTTGGGCAAGAAAGCCCTCATTTAGTACAGAAAAAAATTACCGAACAACAAAGAATCATACAGCAAAGCATAAAAAGATTGATAACCGGGGAGAACAGGTTTAATGATGTTCATGTTGGCACGGATGGCGGTATTTCGAAATTTGAAAAGGTTAATTATACCATTGTCGAAGGGTGTTACACGTTTTGTGGAGAATCAGCTTTCTCTTATTATTTGTTTCATGTATCGCCTTATTCTAAAGAGAGCGGTTTTTTTTGCAGAAAAGAATTACAGTTAGATAAAACAACAAAAATACCTCTCCGCTTCCGGCTGGGCTCATTGGAGTATGTAAACTGGATGGAGCAAAAACCGAATGCAATAAAACCAAGATAGAATGGATATTTCCATCCATTACCGATTCAATGTATCCAGCCGTTTCATCACAAAGTCTCTGCCGTTCCTGAAGAAAAGATCCTCACAAAAATTTGTAATATCAAATCCTGCCGGCAGTTCTACGCTGCTTTCATTGGCAAAATTTTTAAAGTGATCTTTAAAGTCCTGTTTAAAATGATAAATTTCATCAGTGCTTTCACAACACCAGACCGGGTTTATAAAGCCATCAAAATCGGAACCGATACAAACCTGTTTCAGCGCCTGGGATGCATTATCGCCAGTGAGCACAATCAGGTGCAGTATATGTGCCATAAAATGGCGCAGGTGCTGAAAGCCAGCGTTAGGTAACACAGTTCCTCCATCTTTTACATCTTTCCATGTAACGCATTTGTTATCTGCAATAGCAGTGCCTATTTCAGTTCGGGCAGTTGGAAAAAAGAGGGTTTTTTCCTTGTATGAAACATATTCATCTTCCACCGGAAACAGATAATTGCCGGTGGGGCTCTCTTCATAATTCTGGTATCCGAGTATTCTTTTGTCTAATGATAAACCAATCATACCACCGGAATCAATTATTGCCGTAATATCTTCATCGTACAAATTAATACTGCAGGGATTGAAGCAGGGAGATGCATTGCCACCGCCATATTTTACAGGTTTGCCATGAAAAATTTGAGTATATTTTTTCCCCGATGGACGATTGTAACCGGCAATATAATCAGGTATTTCATTGCTTGATATACCCGTAAATCCTGCATGGGTGCATACCAACGGCGGATTTACGGGATTGAAAAATCCTGTGTTTTTTCTTAGTTCATATAAATAAAGCCGGGCTGCCAGGCTCATGTGTTTTACATCAATTAATATTTCATTTTCATAACAATGACGGATGATATCAATACCGTCATTGGATATTCTGTTGCCGGTAGGTTTGAAGATTTCGTCATCCAGATAAGGCATGGCAAAAGCATGATTACAAAGAGGTGATTGTTCAATATGGGTGACATTGATAGATAATAAAGACACTTTGCTGCGCAGGTCGTCCAGGTTGTTTAGAATTGTTGTTTTATCATAAGTCCGCAGCCCATCGCATAATGAATGACAGCCTTCAAGTGTAAATACCACATGTATGGTGTTGCCGTCCTGCTCATCATATTCCGTTTTGTTTTTAATGAGTTTTACTTTCCGGTCATTTACACCAAACTGAACAGCGTCGGTCAGTGTTTTCAGATCATCATTTAGCATTAACTGGTAAGGGTTACCTGCAAGAATGCTGTCAATTCTGGGCTGCTGCAGATAACGCTTTAGTTTGCCCTTAGCGGCACTTTTAACCAGGCCGTTTTCAATCATACCTCTTTCAGCAATGTATAATACGGCACAAATAAGGTTGCAGTCATTTACCACCAGTTGCGAAAGATTGGCCTGTGATTCCAGGATGTATTCAAATTCTGTGCACCATTTCAGCAAAAAAGGAATATCCTGTTTATGAAGTTTTTCCCAGGGACTGAATTTATCAGTAGTAGCTGTTTTTTCTGAGAACTGGGATTTTAATACCGGGTGAATGTGAAAATCAAAGAATGGCATAGTATAATTGTTTGATGTAAAGTAAGTGGTTAGTAGCTTTTAAATTTAAGTCAAATCTTTCAAAAAAAGATCTGATGAGAATAGAAAAAACCATCGGGGAAAAGCGGTAAGAATATCAGTACAGCTGAACAGATCAGGTAGTAACAGAGGTTCGATTCAGAATATTCTTTACAACGGCTACCATTTTCGCCCCTTTCTCTTTTATTTGTTCTTCTGTCCACAATAAACTGATGGCGGTGGAAATGCATCGGCTCAACACAGCATCACTGGCAGTAAAATCTTTGGTGGAGTGATGAATGACCTGTGCTTTCAGTTCGGGATGTAATGCATTTAATGTGATGGAATTTTTCAAATGATCCCATTTGCGGATATAATGCCAGTTATTATCGTACCAATAAAAATTGCCGGCTAAAATATTTTGAGCTTTCATTTCATTCACCACAGCTCTTGTTATTTCTTCTGATGGTAAAAACCAACTCAGGAAAGTACAACTGTCGCCTGTTGGGTCAGGAATGCGACGAAAACTTATTTCCGGAATAGCCGATAAAATTTGTTTTAACTGTGCATGATTTTTTTTCTGAATGCCGAGAAACTCATTCAATCTTTTTATCTGCGCCAAACCAACGGCAGCATGTAATTCTGAAATACGATAATTATATCCAATGAAAGGATGTGCCTCTGCGCCTCTGTCATTTCCCTTATGGTCATGCCCATGATCGGAGTAGCCATCGCATTTGGTATAGACATCCTCTTTATTCGTCATTACAGCTCCACCCTCACCACAAGTGATGATCTTTACAAAATCAAATGAAAAAGTTCCTGCATCGCCAATGGTTCCTAAAAATTTTCCTTTGTAGGAAGCCCCAATGCTTTGACAGGCATCTTCGAGTAAGATCAAATTGTGTTCTTTGCAAATTGACAATAGTGCATCCACATCGGCCATGCTGCCGCACATATGTACGGGCATCACAGCTTTTGTTTTTGGGGTAATAGCTTTTTTTACTGCATCAGGGTTTAATGTCAATGTATCATCCACGTCAACTAAAACAGGAATAGCTCCAACACTTAACACACATTCAAAACTTGCAACAAATGTGAACGTAGGCATGATGATCTCATCGCCATATCCGATTCCTAACGCAGCCATTGCAGTTGTCAATGCAGAGGTGCCACTGGAGGTAAGTTGGGCATATTTGCTTCCAAATGTTTTACAAATGGCTTGCTCCAATTCTTTAGCTTTCCAAACTCCTTTGCGGGGACCATCAAAACCATAACGCATTAAGATACCGTTTTGTAGGACATCATTCAATTCTTTGCGTTCTTCGGTACCCCAGAGTTCATAGCCAGGCATATTTCGATTTTAGATTTAAGATTGCAGATTTTAGATTGACAAAGGTAACTAAGTGTTGCGATTTGTAGTTTTGCAATATGGGAAAAATTATTGCAAGTCTTGCCGTAAGTCTCGATGGCTTTATTGCTGATGAAAAAGGAGGGGCCGATTGGCTGAATGAATTTATGGATCCGGGCGAAGATTATGGTATGAAAGATTTTTTTAAAAATCTTGGAACTATTATCATGGGTTCAAAAACCTATGACAAAGTATTGGAGTACGGCGGCAGCGGAAATATGTATAAAGGGATGGATTGTATTGTTTACACCTCGCGGAAGTTTCCTTCACAAAAAGGAGTACAATTTTTAAGAGGCGACCCAACGACACTGGTTGCCGGCCTGAGAAAAAACAAAAAAAACACCTGGCTGATGGGCGGAGGTATCCTAATAGCTGATTTTCTTGACCGCAAGCTTGTTGATGAATTAAGTCTTGCAATAATTCCTGTCATACTTGGGAAAGG
This sequence comes from Sphingobacteriales bacterium, assembly GCA_023251215.1. Taxonomy (GTDB): domain Bacteria; phylum Bacteroidota; class Bacteroidia; order Chitinophagales; family Chitinophagaceae; genus JAHEZF01. Next base: position 6,622 of record JAHEZF010000088.1, read on the forward strand.
AATTTCTCTCTGGCCGGGGCTGAAGAAGGCTCACAAACTGAAACTGGTTGAAAGTAAAAGTTATAAAAATGGGGTACTGTTGTTGACGTATAAATTTTAATTGCCTGATTTTTGAGGCAGCCATTCCATCGGCGGAATCAAGGCCGGTGTTTTATAATAATTATTCTGCAAACTGTCGTTCCATCCGTTCGGATTTCTGTT
>JAHEZF010000089.1 GCA_023251215.1 Sphingobacteriales bacterium
AGTGGCTTCTTTTCTTTTATTGAATTCTTCTTTCTTACCACCTTTATCAAAAATGAAATGTATAATTACATAAGCAGTTACAGTGGTTAAAATGCCAATTATTACATTCTTCCATACATTGCCGCCGGTGGGAACACTGCTCATAAATAATCTTTTTTTTAGCGGGGCAATATAACGAGAATTGAGAATTTTGAGAGAAATTATTCTGTGAAGTCAGCTAAATAAATTCATTCCTTAACACGAACCATAGTGTATGGAGTATATGGTTGTACATTCAGCGTCATGGTAAACATGTTGCCTGTCACATTGGAAAGATTAAATATCCATGTGGCGTTTTGGCCTGCCCTTGAAGTGGCATACATGATAAGTTGGTTGTTTAAAAACTTCCAGGTGCCATAAGCGTAGTCGCCATTATCCATATCCCAATTCATTTTCCCGTCCGGGGTTAGTTCAATATTGGCCCCGGTAATGTTCCACCTGCCCGCAAACATAGTTTCATCCAGGTCAGCATTATTAATTGTATTGTTTGTGCTGAGGTTGGGGTCGGGTTGGCCGGGATTATTCGTTTGTTTGTTATTCGTATTATTGGTATTGCCGCTATTATTGAACAATCCCTTTTTGTAGTCTGTATAAAACATAAAATCATTCAGGTTAAAAGGCTGGCCATATCTTTCGCCCAGCGTTTTAGACAAGTCCTCAACTTCAGTAGCCGCTCTTTCAAGAATTCCATTAGCCTGTTTCTGATACGTTTGAGTTTCCGTTAATATATTTTGTTTTTTTTCCTCAGGGCCTGTGTTGGAATTAACAATAACCTTAAGTTTATCAATATATTTGGAAACTGCTTCTTCGGATTCTGTTTCACGTTCAAACCTTCTTTCTACCATGCTGATAAATGATTTGTCAATGTCTTTATCTTTTAAAATATTTTCCGCATCTTTTTTGAAACGGGCAGCTTCCCTGAACAATTCATTTTTATAATTATCCAGGTTTGAAAGCAGTTGCTGGTCCTTTGAAATGGAAAGAAGATTCTTATAATAAATGTTATCAATTGTAACATAAGATTTCCATGCTTTGGTAGTAGCTTCCCTGGTTTCCAGAAAACCGGCTTTGCCGGAACCGCCTGAATTATGAAAAAGAAAATAGATTATTGTGGCCCCTAATACCGTGGTGATAACACCCGTAATGATATTACGAAACATTACTTTGTTAGAAGTATTAGGTGGCAAACCAGGAAGAGTACCCTCTGACATAAAGGTTATTTTGAAATAACTAATTTACGATGTTGTCGTAATGTGATAAAATCCATTTTTTACAAGAGTATATCAACACTACCCACATACCTGATTACTGTATTGCCCTGATAAAATCAAAACGATTAAATGGCGAATCAACCAGGGCTATCGAAAACCCGTTGTGAGTAATATTGCTCAGGTTATATACATACCTGTACCCTGCTCCATAATATTGGCTATAATAATGATAAAGCTGGTTATTATAAAGTTGCCAACTGCCGTATGTGCTGTCTCCGTTTGAATAATAATAATACATTTTCCCGTCTTCATACTGGTACAAAGTATTTGTTCCGGAAGACCATTTACCAACCAGCGCCTTACCATCAATCATAGTTCCCCCGGAAGAAATACCGGAATTATTGTTATTGCCCGTATAAGTATTGTCTGTGTTGGTATTATTGTTATTTTGATTGGGTTGCTGCTTATAAATAAGCAGGTCTGTCATGGAAAAAGTATAACTGTATTTTGCCGTCAGCGTTTTGCATACATCGTCAATCTCATTGATGAAACGTTGATTGATATCTTTTACATCATTCTGAAAGGCCTGCAGAGCCTCATTGCTTCTTCTTTTTATTTCTTCCTGGTCAGCACTGCTTATAATGATTTCTTTGTATTTGTCCAGGTATTTTTTGTGTTTCGTTACCCAATTCTTATTAGTTACAAGCCGGCTTACCATCAGGGAACTTAGTGTCGGGTCGATGTTTTTTGTATCCAGGATTCTTTTAACTGCTGAATTGAACCGGTCCAGTTCTTCCGTGATCGAGTTTTGATAGCGGTCAATACCTTCCTTGGTATTTTCAAAACCAAATGTTCCGAAGTTCTTATAAAAAACATTTTCAGCGGAAACGTAGGACTTCCAGGTGTTCATGGTAGCGTCCTTGGTTACCAAAAAGCCACCATCACCAGAGCCGCCTGAATTGTGAAATCCAAGAAAATAGATCGTTGTGCCCCCCACTACCGTTGTAATAACACCTGTAATGATATTGCGAACCATTACTTTGTTAGAAGTATTAGGCGGCAAACCAGGAACAGTACCTTCTGCCATAAGCGTTCGTTTTGAGATAACCAATTTACGGGTTTATCAAAAACAAATAAAGTTTTATTTTATTTCGGTTACTGTGCCTTCAAACAGTAATGAAGTATAAGGATCAACTTTTACTTTAACCGGTTTACTTTTTACCGGAAAAGTAAAGGTCTCGGAGTTTTTACTCACCATCCAGGTCATCAGCTTTGGTGTTGAAAGTTTTTCCTGAATAAAAATATCAAGAGGAAACCGGAATACCCCCTTTTTTTGCAACTGGTTTATGGTGATAGCTATGTTTTTTTCTTTCGTATTATACTTCCAGGTAATATTCATTTGTGGTATGCCGGGGGTATATAACCACTGGCGAAAAAAAGTATTAAGGTTTTTACCGCTTACATTTTCTGCTATTGTTTGCAGGTCTTTTGTATCGGCATTTCTTCCTTTATAAGCATCATAATAAGTACGGATGATCCGGTGAAATACTGAATCGCCCAACTGGCGGCGAAGCATGTGCAGCACCCAGCCGCCTTTCTGGTAATTGTTGACATTCAATAACTGCATAAACGGTGAAATGGAATCAATTACCGGCTTATCGGATTTTTTTACAAAATCAATTATTTCTTCCCGGTCGTTTTGCATTATGCGATTCAGACTATCAGTTCCGTATTTAGATTCCATATAAATATGGGTGAGATAGGTTGCAAAGCCTTCACTTAGCCACAGGTGGGCAAAACTTTTTTCTGTGGCCATATCACCAAACCACTGGTGAACAATTTCATGAGCCAGTAAACTTTCATCCAGGTCTTTTCCGGTAACTGAATTTTCAAAATAAAAAATAGCGCTGGCATTTTCCATACCGCCAAAAATTGTTTTTGACTGCACATTGGCTAATTTTTTATACGGGTATGGCCCGATATAATCTGATAAGAAAGCAAGAATATCTTTTGCCCTTGCATAATCTTTAAAACCTTCCGATTTATTTTCAGGAAATACCCAACTACTGACCGGAACACAATTGACAAATCCTTCATGGAGTACGGCAAATTCTGCTACACCTATTACCATTACTTTGGTGGGCAGCGGTATTTCTTCTGCCCAATGGGTTAGTTTTTTATTACCCGGAAGATTGGTTTCTTCTGTTTGTATGCCGTTTGATATAACCTGGTAATGCCCCGGCGCTGTTACAATAAACTCGAAAGAAGCTTTATCAGCGGGATCATCAATGCAGGGTATCCAGTTATGTGCCCGGTCGGGCCAGTTGTCAGCAAAAAAAGTGCGGTGACCATATTTGTTTTTGGAAATGACGAGACCGTCATTCGGGATGCCATGGTAATTAACAGTGAAAGTAATTGTATCACCAGGTATCCTTGTAGTGCCAAGCACAATTCTTAAACTGTCGGAATAATTTTCAAAATTGCTGACATCGGGGCCGGATATATTATCCACTTTCATACCTTTTCCTTTACTGTTTTGCAGAACAAGATCAAGAGGGAAGAAAGAAACGGGTTGTAGCAACTTAACTTTTATTTCAGCCTTACCATATATGGTATCTGACTGATCTGATAATTCAAGCTCAAACTTGTAATGAATAACATCAATTTTACTTTGTGCAATACAACCAAACGCAATAAAGAAAAATAACAGGATGAATGATAACCGCATGAAACATAATTTGGCAAAAGTTAGCTGTTTATTTTAAAAGAAAAAATTACAGCCAGTTACTCTTGCAATTCTGAAGCATTGGAGCGAGAATTTCTAATTCAGTACTTTCAGTGATTTGGTTTTTCCGCTAACCATGTGGCGAACCTGTAATAAATAAATTCCTCTTGCATATTTTGTAAGATCAAGCGGAATAAAATTGGTGCCGCTGAATACGTTAGCTTCCATCTTTTTTATCAGCTGCCCCGAGTTTCCGATTAAACTGATCTCAAGCCCGGACGTTTCTTTGCTTACCACCCAAAGCACCGGCCTGCCCGAAGGATGATCAAACAATTGAATAGAAAAACCATCCTGCAACAAATTTTCATCAAGAACCACCAGGGTTGGTTTCGCATCTTCTGTTATACACACTGAATTATTGTATGTATAGGTGATTATATGGCTACCCGGGCCAGCTAATTTTGGATAAAAATAATTATTGATGACAACCTGCCCGCTAAAAGCCCCACCCGGAGGTGTACCTGTCAGCAACACTTTCGGTGCCGCATGACTATAAACTGGCTGCAATCCCGAAAGCTGAACAGTTGGCTTGGGAACTGTGAAAGCAGTAACTGCCTTGCGGCTTCCATCATTGCAAGCTTCAGGTGTTACTTCTATATCCCATTTATAAAAGAAAGGGAAAAATCTATCGCCCAAAGATGAACCAACAATATTGGCAATACTGTTTTGTTTAAATGGGTACCCGATATTTGGATTAGTGGTAGTGCTCATGTACAATGTTGCGGCAGGACTGGCAGCAGATAAACCCAACTGGTGATTCAAACCGGAAGGAACAAAAAAGTTAACATCAACATCCTGCACACCGGTGCCCAGTGTAACCTGTTTTTCCTGTAGTATATGGCCATATTGATCCCTCAGTTGTATAGTTCTTATTCCGGATGACGAAGCATCAAGGCGCAGCCGCTTTAATTTAAAAGGAAGAAATGCGTTGAAAACAAGGTATTCACTTCTTGAAGCAGTATAATTTCCGCTGCCGCTGAATGAAGTGGCAACAGGACCAACGTTCCCTGTTACTACCGATGGCTGGTCAGCAACATAAAATGTAATATTACTATTCAGTACACCGGTTTGAAAATTATTTCCTGTAAAAACGAGGTTGCCATTAACAGGTGCATCATACCAATGTGCATTGCCGCTGGCATACAGGTCAGCTCTTTCGCCTACACATACCGTGTCGTTTTTTACAACAGCAGGAATGGAGCTTGTACCTGTCTGAATAATATCTAAAGTATCGCTGGTGGTTGTTCCGCAGGGAGTGGTTGTTCTTACCCAGTATTTACCGGGCTGATTTATATTAATTGTTTGTGCGGTGGCCCCGGTACTCCACAAATAATTACTGGCGCCGCTTGCCTGTAGTGATAAAGAACTTCCCTGGCATAAAATATTTCCCTTCTTACTGAATATATAAGAATAAGGGCCGGTGTTAGATGTCCGCTGTTGCGAAATGGGTATTTGCGCTGCCAGCCAATTGTTGTTTTCATTCATTTCCATAAAGTGATTATCGGGATCAACCTGGACTATAACAAAATAAGATCCGTTACAGGCTTCATAAGGTATCTTCACAAAGCTTTCATCAAGTGAACGGTTATATATATCCAATTTACCAACACTGATGCCCTGCCTTATAGTATTGCAACTGTATCCTCCGCCCAAACCATAATTCGGGAAACTGCTGTTGTTAAGAATATTGCCATTTGCATCAACACAATCACCCAGGCTGCCACTGCAGGTAGTAATATCAATGAGGCAAAAACTGACTTTAATACCACTGTTGACAACGGGCCACTGCAAAGTATCAGCAACTGAAGCATCCTTCAGGCGTAAAGTATATAATCCCCAACCGTCAATATGTATATGTCCATGTGCAGGATGATATTGCATCCAGCCGGCATCCCTGTCAATATATTGAAATGCACTTCCATTCTTTTGATATAGCCTTTGTTTGATCAGTCTTTTTGGATACGATCCGTCCGGGCAAAGAAAATTTGCAGGAGGGAAAAAATTGAAAAGGGTATCAACGCCGCAAACATAATTATCGGTGGAGATTACTTCCAGCGGACCCCAGCCGATATTTGGAGTTGCCACGTCAATGCGAAGCAGGCCTTTATTGGGAGAAGTGGCCGATTGAGAGTATTCTGTCCATCCGGCGGTTGAATTCAATGTTCTTTTTCCGGCAATGATATCCGGTAATAAGAGGCAGTTGGTTGCTCCGGGAGTAGGGCAGGCGCAGCCCGCCGGATTCGTAGAACTGCATTGTGCATGGATGGTTTCAGTAAAGAAAACTGCTGTCAATAAAAGCAAAGCATGTACACAGGTGTACTTTGAAAAGTATTTCATAAACTCAGTTGTTTTGGAATATCTTTTTAAATATAAACATTTTAAAGCAAATTCAAGAAATGACAACGAACAGTAGAAAATCCGGATGAGTTTCCCGGGAAGATAAAAAGAGCAAAGAACAACGATAAAATCTTCAGTATAAACCGCCTGGAACGAACGTTATTATAATTTATCCAGCAGGTCCACTACCCTTTCTCTTTGCAGTATGAGATAACCAATGCGGTCGTTTGATATTCCTTCTTTTAATTGATAGCTGAATTCAAGCTCTTCATTCTTTACGCTGGTCTCAAAATATTTAAAAGAAATATTCGGATAAACTTTGAGTTCATCACCGATCTCGTACAGGTGTGTGGAAAGGATGAACAATGAGTTTTTTATTTTTATCAAACCTTTTATTACGGCGGTTGAGCATTTCATTGCATCCTGT
>JAHEZF010000090.1 GCA_023251215.1 Sphingobacteriales bacterium
AATTGCCCTTCTATCCGCTTTAAAAACCACCTGTACTCCCGAAAAACAGCCTTTGAAGGTAAGAGTAGCATTTATCGTCTAAAGAATAGCCGCTATCTTTTATCTTTATTGTCTGAACAGCAAACTTAAAACTGCAGATTGAAACCACATATGAAGTCGCTGAACATTTTATTCCTGTTTTGTGTAGCCGGTCTGGTAATGCCTGACTGCGGAAACAAGGATAAGAAGCAGGTTTCCCAAACACAGCAAAATGGCATGGCCAAACAACCTCCTTTGCCGGTTGAAGCTTTTATTGTTCAAAGGCAAACATTGAATGAAGTATTAGAAGTCCCCGGATCATTAATGGCTTTTGAAACCACCGAAATCCATCCGGAAGTTTCTGGCAGAGTTGTGTTGTTAAATGTAAAAGAAGGAAATTTTGTGGGCAAAGGCGCTTTGCTTGCTAAATTATATGATGGTGACCTGCAGGCCCAGTTACACAAACTGAATGTGCAGTTACAAATTGCCCAAACAACCGAAGAACGACAAGCCAAACTTCTGAAAATTCAAGGCATCAGTCAGCAGGATTATGATTTGAGTTTACTGAATGTAAATAACCTGAAAGCGGATATGGAGATCATACAAACCAGTATTTCCAAAACAGAAATCCATGCCCCATTCAGTGGCCGGCTTGGATTAAAGAATATAAGCCCCGGTGCATATATTACCCCTGCAATTGCCATTACCACCATCAGCCAGGTAGATGAATTGAAATTACAGTTTACTGTGCCCGAAAAATACAGTTCGCAGGTAAAGAACGGGCAGGAAATTAATTTTTCAGTTGATGGTTCTTCAAAAACATACCGGGCCAGGGTAATTGCCGTAGAAGTATATATTGAAGAAGAAACCCGAAGCCTTACTGTAAGAGCTTTGGTAAAATCGGAGGACAGGTTTTTAATTCCCGGTGCATTTGCCAAAGTGAAAATTGAATTAGGCAAAAATGAAAAATCATTGATGATCCCTTCGCAGGCAGTGGTACCGCAGGGAAGAAAAAAACAGATATTCATTTATAAAAATGGTAAAGCGATGGCGACAGATATTACAACGGGTGTAAGAGATGCAGCCAATGTACAGGTTGTAACCGGATTGAATGCAGGTGATACAGTAATCACCACCGGCCTTTTGTTCCTTCGTCCCGGTAGCGATGTAAAACTTTTAAAAGTAAACCCCCCAACCCCCTGAAGGGGGCTTGCTAACACACAGGGCCATGCTTATTGAAGTTTATTTAGGAATATTAAAAGTTCAATGCTGGAGACCAAAAAGTTGAAGTTAAATTTTAGCAATGCTGACAATAAAAGAGCTTGTCATTAATAAAAATTTAAAATTCCCCTTTAGGGGATAGGGGTATGAATTTATCAGAACTCAGTTTAAAGCGTCCCGTTCTTGCCATCGTTTGTTCTATTCTCATTATCATTTTTGGGGCCATCAGCTTTTCTTTTTTAGGAGTAAGGGAATACCCGGCCATTGATCCTGCTGTCATCAGTGTACGTACATCATACGTTGGCGCCAGCGCTGATATTGTTGAACAACAAATTACCGAACCACTGGAAAAAGCTGTGAATGGAGTGCAGGGTGTAAAAAACATTACTTCTAACAGTGCCCAGGGCAACAGTAGTATAACCGTTGAATTTGAACTTGGTGTTGATCTTGAAAAAGCGGCAAATGATGTGAGGGATAAAGTCGGGCAGGCAGTAAGTAATCTTCCGCAGGATATTGATGCGCCTCCTATCGTGAGTAAAGCTGATGCAGATTCTGATCCTATTATGTTTATCATTATCCAAAGTCAGAAAAAACCACTTTTGGAGCTAACTGATTTTGCAGAAAACGTAGTACAGGAACGATTGCAAACCATATCCGGGGTAAGCTCAGCAGGTACGTTCGGAAAACAATATGCCATGCGGCTCTGGATCGATCCTTCAAAACTGGCCTCCTATAAATTAACCATCCAGGATATCCGGTCAGCATTGGATCGGGAAAATATTGAATTACCCGGCGGAAAAGTCCGCGGCAATTTAACCCAACTGATCGTTAAGACCTATGGAAAACTGACGACAGAAACCGAATTTAATGATCTTATTGTCCGTGAAAATGCCGGACACATAATTCGATTCCGGGATTTAGGAACGGCTGTACTTGGCTCTGATAATGATGAATTTTCATCCCGTGTAAACAATGTTGCTTCAGTTGGGCTACGGATTGTAGCCCAACCGGGCAGTAACCAGATTGAAATTGCTGACGAGGTTTATAAAAGATTAGCTGAGATTAATAAAGATATGCCCTCCGATATTTTTATGCAGGTGGGCTATGATCGTACGGGTTTTGTGCGCAAAGCAGTAAGAGAAGTAAAAGATACTCTGATCATCGCCATTTCATTAGTGGTAATAATCATTTTCCTTTTTTTCCGGGAATGGTCAATTGCATTGCGCCCACTGATAGATATCCCTGTCTCCCTGATCGGCGCTTTCTTTATTATGTACCTGGCGGGATTTTCTGTGAATGTACTCACACTTCTTGCCGTTGTACTGGCTACAGGCCTGGTGGTAGATGATGGAATTGTAGTAACAGAAAATATTTTCAAGAAAATGGAACGAGGGATGAATAAACACAAAGCAGCCATCGAAGGTTCCAAAGAAATTTATTTTGCTGTAATTTCTACTTCGATAACGTTGGCCATTGTATTTCTTCCCATCATTTTTTTACAGGGGTTTGTGGGAAGATTGTTCCGTGAGTTTGGAATTGTTGTTGCCGGCGCCGTATTGATCTCTGCTTTTGTTTCACTTTCACTAACACCGGTATTAAATATTTACCTTACCAAAAAAGACCCCAGTAAGCATTCCTGGTTTTATCGTATAACAGAACCATTCTTTACCGGAATGGAAAACCTTTATCGCCAGACGCTAAAAGGATTTATGAAACTGCGATGGGTTGCTTTTATCATTGTGCTGGCTTGTGTTGCTACCATTTATTTAATTGGAAAAAATATTCCTTCGGAGTTGGCGCCAATGGAAGATCGTAATCGTGTACGGGCTTCCCTGACTGGTCCTGAAGGTGCCGATTTTGATTTTACAGACAAGGTTACTTACGATATTTCCCAGCAACTTTTAGATTCAATTCCTGAGCGGTTTATTGTGATGTCTTTTGCACCCGCCGGTTTTTCAGGAGGCGGTAGCAGCAACACCGCTTTTATCAGTTTGGGGTTGGTTGATGCAGGAAGTCGTAAACGATCTCAGGATGATGTGGCCCAGCAAATGAATCGCATGTTCCGGCGATATAATAACATCCGGGCTTTTGCAATACAGGAACAAACAATATCGGTGGGTTTGGGCAGCAGAGGTTCTTTTCCTGTTCAATTTGTTTTACAAAACCTGAACTTCGATAAGCTGAAAGAAAAAGTTCCCAAATTTTTAGAAGAGGTTGGTAAAAGCAAGGTATTCCAGGGATTTGATGTAAATCTTAAGTTCAATCAACCGGAACTGCAAATCACTATTGATCGGTTAAAAGCCAATGAACTGGGCGTATCAGTTCTGGATGTCACCAATACATTGCAACTTGCCTTAAGTGGCCGCCGCTTTGGTTATTTTATTATGAATGGAAAACAATATTCAGTTATTGGCCAGGTGGAACGGGAAAACCGTGACGACCCCCTTGATCTGAAATCATTTTATGTTCGAAATAACCGGGGTGAGTTGATACAGTTGGACAATATTGTAAACATGGCTGAAACAGCCAGCCCTCCCACTATTTATCATTTCAACAGGTTCAAGAGTGCTACCATTTCCGCAGGCCTGGCTAATGGCATGGCATTGGGTGATGGCATAAAAGAAATGGAAAGGATTGCTTCTGTCGTTTTGGACGATTCATTTAATACCTCGCTCAGCGGAGCCTCTCTTGATTTTAAAGAAAGCTCATCCAATACTTCTTTTGCCTTTATATTAGCATTGGTTTTAATCTTTTTAGTACTGTCAGCACAATTCGAAAGTTTTATTGACCCTTTAATCATCATGATCACCGTACCACTTGCATTAGCCGGCGCTGTATTGAGTTTAAAATTATTCGGGCAAACCCTGAATATCTTTTCCCAAATCGGAATTATTATGCTCATAGGCCTGGTTACTAAAAACGGGATATTGATTGTTGAATTTGCCAACCAGAAAAGAAGAAAGGGGCAAATGAAGATACCTGCAGCCGTTGATGCTGCTGTGGCAAGGTTGCGACCCATTTTAATGACAACACTCGCCACTACCCTTGGCGCATTACCTATCGCTATGGCAATCGGTTCAGCCGGTAAAAGCCGGATACCACTGGGTATTGTTATTGTAGGAGGAATGTTATTTGCATTGGTACTTACATTATTCGTTGTACCGGCATTGTATTCATATTTATCATCTAAAAAGAAAGCTCAGACTGATGAAACGGTTTAGTGTTTTATTGATTCTGTTCCCTTTTTTTGCCAACAGTCAGAAATTATTGACACTGGATGATGCCATTGCCACTGCTTTGCAAAACAACTTTGACATTCAATTATCAAAAAATGATTCCCTGGTAGCCGCCCTGAATTATTCTTACCGGAATGCTGCATTTCTTCCGCGGCTTAATGGCAATTTGGGTACTACCTGGAATAATATTGATACCAAACAAATATTGTTTGATGGTTCCAGAAAGCAAAGCACCGGTATTAAATCAAATAACATCAATGCAGGCATTGCGCTTAACTGGACCTTGTTTGACGGACTGAAAATGTTTGCTACCCGTGATAAAATTGAAGCATATGTCAGGTTAGGTGAACTCGGAATTAAAAGCCAGGTAATAAATACTGTGGCAACTGTGATTAATACTTATTATGGTATTGTTCGTCAAAAACAACAACTGAAGGCTATTGAAGAACAGATGTCCATTAACGAAGAAAGAGTGAAGCTGGCGCAATACAAACTGGATATAGGTGCAGGCGCCAAACCAGATGTGCTCCAAAGTAAAGTAGACCTGAATGCCCAGAAAGCTGCAAAATTAGAACAGCAAACTCTTATTGACCAGTTGAAAGAACAACTGAACCAGGTAATGAACGTAACTACCGGCATTATTTACGAAGTGAACGATTCTATTCCATTGAATTTTGGCCTGTCGCTTGGCGATATTCAAAATACTATTGAAAAGACCAACCCGGTATTGCTGATGAATAAAAAGAATATTGATATTGCGAATCTGACTTTGAAAGAAACAAAAGCCCAGCGTTTTCCAACCCTGACTTTCAACACGGGTTACAATTTCAGCAGGACAAGAAATCAAACTGTCATCAATTCATTCTCCACTTTTTTCAACAGAACACGGGGATACAATTACGGTTTCACTGCATCTATTCCCATAATGAATAACCTGAATACAAGCCGCCTCATCAAACAGGCGCAGCTTGACATTCAATACCAGCAATTGGCATTTGACAACCAAAGATCACTGATCAATATTGATGTGATCAATGCTTTTAAAGAATATGAACAACAGAAAAAAGCATTGGCACTGGAAGAAGAAAACATCCTGCTGGCCAAAGAAAATGTCAGCATTGTTCTGGAGACCTATCGTTTGGGCGCTGCTACTTTTATTCAGCTGCGGGAAGCACAGAAAAGCCTGGAAGATGCTTACAATCGCCTGATCGCTGCCCGTTACAATACGAAATTGGCTGAAACAGAATTGTTGCGCCTTAAAGGTGATCTGGTGAAATAAGACTTTATGCAAAGACGCCAGGTTTCCAACAAGACGCAAAACTATACAACCACATCAGAAACTCTTTGCGATTTTATTCCCCTGATCTTTGCGTCTTTGCGTGAAACCAATTTTTAGCGTTTCTTTGCTGCATGAATCCACTCGTAGGAATAATTATGGGCAGCGACAGTGATCTTCCGGTCATGCAGGCAGCTTCAGATATATTGAAACAATTTGGAATTCCTCATGAGGTAACAGTTGTATCCGCTCATCGCACTCCTGACCGAATGATGGAGTACGCAAAAAAAGCAAAAAAAAGAGGGTTGAAAGTGATCATTGCAGGCGCCGGTGGCGCCGCACATCTGCCGGGCATGGTAGCTTCGATAACCACATTACCTGTCATTGGTGTTCCCATCAAATCTTCCAACTCTGCTGACGGCTGGGATTCCGTTCTTTCTATTTTGCAAATGCCCAATGGCGTTCCCGTTGGCACGGTGGCATTGAATGCTTCCAAAAATGCCGGCATACTTGCCGCTGAAATTTTAGGCATACATGATGAAACTGTTTCCAAAAAAATAGCTGATTATAAAAGCTCCCTTAATAATGAAGTGATAAAAAAGGTAGAAAAGATGAAAAAAGATGGCTGGGAAAATAAGTTTGATTAGCCTGCACTGTTATGCCCAATAAATTCTTTTATCGTTCAAAAGTAAGACGGCTGATAGATTTAATAGCCATTCCGTTGACGTGGGCAGGCGCCATTTTATTCAGATATTTCCGGCGTAATAATGGCTTCAAAATGCCGCTGACCAAAAAGATCCTGTTCAAAAAAGGCGTATTCCCGGTCATTGATCATTATGAAGAACCATTATTCAATACAAAAAGACATCTTGGAAGATCATTGAGGCAGGAAAGAAACCTGCCCGGTATCAATTGGAATATCGGGGA
>JAHEZF010000091.1 GCA_023251215.1 Sphingobacteriales bacterium
ATGACTCCTTTGGAAACTCCTTCGGAGAATGCCTTTGTCACTATCAGGAAGCCAGCATTTGCTGCACTCATATTATGAGTTCGCTGCCCAAACAGGATGAAACTAACTTTTCATAATTTCGCTGCAGAACCATTCCCTTTATGAAAAGAAGTGTTCTGTTCCTCTTATTGTTATTTCTTACCAGCACTAACTCTTTCCCGCAACATCAGCAAGACACAGTAAAAATTATGTGCGAATACAGTGATAACAACAGGGGACACAATGTTTACAGACCCAGCTGGCATCTCTATATCGGGATTCATATATCCGGAGATGCTGAAATGTTTTACGTGGGGCCATCATTCCAGGCAGGCGCAGATTATCAAATAAAAAAAAGAATAGTACTAAGCGGGTATATACATTATTTCACAAAAAAGGTTATTGGCGCCGAATACCCGGGAATTTTTTGGAAGGGAAAATTTAAAACGTTTACAGGAACATTTCTTTTCCAGGGCAATATCAGTAAAAGCCCTACTAAAAGTTTTTTTCTGGCAGGCGGCGTGGCTCTTCAAAGATGGAGGGACAAATACAGTGATAATTATGATAGTTGGGATGACAAAAGAACAACACTGATACCAGCCATACGAATAGGCTATTTCTTTCCTGTTGACCGGTATAAAATAACCATTGAATTAAATGGAACCGGGCCATACTCTTATTCTTATTCTAATATTATTTCTACCGTAAGTGTATTAGAAATCCTTACTCAACTTTCACTTGGTATGAGGTTTATCTTTTGAAAAATTTAGATGTGGTTCCAGAATCAAAAATAAAAACCCTGTAGAATAACATCAGGAGGTTTGTTTATAAAATACTATCCTTCCAAATGAATAGTAATAACGATCATCCTTGATTGTATCTTGTCAAATACGCTTGAAAATATCAGGTTGGGATCACGGCTGTGTATATTGCGGATGCCGTTACTTATCTTGATCTCCGGCGAAACAATAACACTCTCAAAAAAGAAGTTGAACCCGAGGCCTAATTCAGGACCATAATCATTTTTTTCAATCTTTACCAGGTCTTCGGCTCTCTTGGCACGGGCATTACTGGCCATATCAATATCGGCTTTAAAACCAGCCAGCATATACACCCGGAAATTATCAATGCGGTCCGATTGGAATTTTATCTGGAAAGGAAAGGTCATGATGACTGATTCCACTTTCTTGGTAACATTTGTATTACCATCAAGGTCGGGGTATTTTAACAGGTAATGAATATTCCGTTCAATGAACATCAGTTGCGGATTAAAGCGAAATTGGAAACGGTTGGATAACCTTGCGGTTGCTGATAATCCCAAAGTAAATCCACCGGAGTTAGTAGGCTCTGCTACATACACACTATCATCCTGTAAAAACCGTGGATGTAATTCCGTTTGAAACCGGGCCAGGTTTATACCCAACGTAATTCCAAAATAGATGGGCTGGCTGTCGTGATCATAAAGAAATTGTTCTTTTCTTTGAGCAGGACAAGTTTGAGCAAGTATCATCAAACCAAAAAGCAAACACAATTCAGTTCTCAACCAAGAGGTTTTCTTCCGGTGTAAATGCAACATATTCCTAAGCTTAGTGGTTTAAATGCAGTATCAGCATATCCCAGTTTGTTTAAAATGCCGGTAAATAAATGGCGATCCGGAAAAGCATTGGCCGATTCATTCAGGTATTGATAGGCTTCTTTGTTTTGTTTGAACCAGCGGGCTGCCTGTGGCGCCACAATACCCATGTATAAATTGTATAAACTTTTTACCACTTTGCGCCGGGGTTTCGAAAATTCAAGAACTATTAAGCGGCCACCGGGTTTTAATACCCGGAACATTTCAGTAAGGCCTTTCTCCAGGTTTTCAAAGTTCCGGACTCCAAATGCTACCATCACCGCATCAAACGTATTTTCACTAAGATTTATTGCTTCTGAGTCGCAGTGCTGTAATTGGATGTTACCTGTAAGTCCTTCTTTTTCAATTTTTTTATTTCCTATCTCCATCATCTGATCAGAAATATCAATACCTATTATCTTTTCAGGCTTCAGCATTTTATAAGCCATGATGGCCATATCGGCAGTACCGGTAGCCACATCTAAAATCAGTTTGGGCTTATCTTTTTTTAGTTGGCGGATCGCTTTTTTGCGCCAGCCGATATCTGTTCCTGCAGAAAGAAAACGATTCATTTTATCATAACGTCCTGCAATGTGGTCAAACATTTCTGCCACCTGTTCTTTCTTACTTTTTTCCGAATCTTTAAAAGGAATGATATGATCGTGTGGTAACGAAGTTGACATGGTAGGGTAAAGGTAAGGCTGGTTGCTGTCCCGATAGCTATCGGGAGCTGGTTACTGGTTTTTACGTCAGGAACTTTCCGGTTATCTTGCAACATTCATGGAAATATCTTCAGCAAAATATATTATCAGCAGCGCCACCTACAAGCAATGCCCGCCTGCCGACAGGCCTGAGTATGCATTTATCGGGCGAAGCAATGTAGGCAAATCGTCCCTGATAAATATGATTTGTAATAAAAAAGATTTGGCTAAAACTTCTGTATCACCCGGTAAAACAAAATTGATAAATCATTTTGAGGTGATCTTGTCTCCCCCCTCTCCACGTAGTGGAGAGGGGCAGGGGGTGAGGTGGTATTTAGTTGACCTACCCGGTTATGGCTTCGCCGTTATTTCCAAAAAAGCAAGGAATAACTGGAGCAATATGATTGAATCCTATATCCGCAAACGGGAAAACCTGGCATGTTTGTTTGTACTCATTGACAGCCGCCGTGAACCTCAGACTGCTGATCTGGAATTTATAAATCAATTAGGAGAATGGCAAACAGCATTTGTCCTTGTATTTACAAAAGCTGATAAAAACAAACCGGGAGCCACAGCAAAGAATGTGAAAAATTTCCTGGAAGCAATGGCTAAAACCTGGGAAGAGCCGCCCCCTTATTTTGTAACCTCAACAATCAGCAAAGAAGGACGAAAACCTTTGCTTGACTATATTGCAACGCTGAATAGCAGTTTTAAAAAATTGTAGCTTTGAATGCAGATTTAGGAAATGGGTTAGTTTCACGCAGGGTACGCCGGGGGCGCAGAGGATATTTATTGATGATCAATCTCTGTGTACTCTGCGATCTTTGCGTGAGATTAAATTAACGCACTACCCCAGTTTGTGATTTTGGGCGGTTTCCAATTTATCCGTTAACTTGCATCCATTATGAAGCGTATGAAAACTTTCTTATCCGAAAAAAATTTAGTTGTCGCCTTATTCATTATGGTCTTCTTCACTTTTTCGCTTGCGCAGGAGGATAGCCGGAAAATGGAAAAAGCTTATATCGGAATTAATCCCGCATCTTCGCCAAAATTCGTTTCGCTTCATTCCACTGGAATAAAAACCCCGGCAGCAAAAACAAAAGTTCAACCTGCAGATCAGCCTGAATAAAATTTGATCGCCCGGGCATTTACTTTTTTCCTGTAAAAAAGAAAATAAAAAAGACCGTTATCAGCTAACGATCTTATTGGCACAACTGCTGCTGGCAAATGCTTCAGGTTTGGCTTTAAAGGCAAAGCCCATACCGAGGATATAACCCATAGCTTCTTTAAGGGCATCATTACTTTTGAAATGCGGATTGGTATTGATGTCAGCATGTACTTCCATATCCACATCATAAGCGGTAAACAGGTTGCACAATTCAAAAGCTATTTCAATGCTCTTGGCCACTTCCATCAGCATTCTTTCTTTAATAGTGAATTGCTGCCGGGTTTTTTCGTTGTGTATGAACATAAAACCGCCATGACCTTCCCGCAGGAAAACAATGACAGTGGCGTATTCTGTTTCCTGTCCTTTTACCTGTGAGTCGGTGCCAATGCAAACCTTGAGCCGGTAGCCTTTATCAGTTTCACGTTTGATGGCATTTTCAACGGCTTCAAGAATGGGCAGTTCAATCGGGTCTCCATTAAATCTTCTCCAGCGCATAAAATAAAAAAAAGGTTCTTCGAAATTATCGAAAAACCTTTGATCTGCAAAAGGGTACGGATTATTGTCCCGCCCAGGCGGGACCAAAAAATTTATTGACGCACCAATTTATCTGTCCACTGCTCTGCACCGTTAGCAAAACGGATGATATACATTCCGCCTGATATACAGGGGGCAGTAATATTATTAATACCAATTGTCAGCCGCCCTTTACTGACGGGCTTACCGGCAAAGTCATAAATAGTGTACGTATAATTACCCGGGCTGCTTACAGAAATATTATCAGAATTGATAAGATTGGTTAGCACCCGTGGTCTTGGATTGGTATTTGTCTGGCGCAGCGTAACAATATTTGAATAATACTGGCGGCCATTATCAAACGTTACATTTAACCGGTACTGAGCCGTATTTGTTACAAATGGTTTGTAAATAAAAGAACGGACATTAACAGGTGACTGTGTCACTGTGCTGAAATTTCTGCCGTCGGTGGAAATTTCCAGTATCAGTTCTGTTACCTGTTCGTCAGCATCAATGATCCAGTCGAACTGATGTTTGTCTCCATTTAATGCGCCATGCAATTCTAACCTTCTTAATGGTAAAGCACCTGCAGTAAAGCTTCCCTGCAATGAATAGGAGCCAAGGCTTGCATAGTTGGGAGCATATATGTTGCCCTTACCTTCTACTTTAAGATAATAATTTCCTGCATTGAGGAATGTATCAATAACAGAGCTTAATAAAGTTCCCGGATTAAAAATATTTAATTGAGTTTGGGAATTATTGTATAAGGTAACCTGCATATCCAGGTCAGATCCTGCATTACCGGTGCCTACATTATAAGGAATAGCGCTTAATTGAAATCTTCCGTATGCAGGTTGGGTAAATTTGAACATATCCATGTCGGTATTTTGTTCAACAACACCGCTTACATTAAACTGGTTATTGATAAAATTAGCATGAGTGACCTGGTTAAAAGTAGCAGAATGATCATCCGGCCGGAAAGAAAAGCCATTGATAGTGGTGATCACACTCAGGTCGCTTTGAATGCTGGTGCATCCATAGGAGTTGGGGCCGTTATTCCATAACGTAAAATTCTGGTAATAGCCCACACCCATAATAGGCGCCCAGCCAATTTCACCGGTACCCTGTCCATAATTATAGTCGGATATTTTGACACAGTTGTTATCATAAGTGGACTGATGATACAAGCCAAGGGTATGGCCGGTTTCGTGGGAAGTGGCTTCTGAAATATTTTTTACATTATAATTCAGCAGTGCTGTAAAAACAAAACAGGGTGTATTATCGCCCCAGGTAAATGAACCTATAAAAGCAACGCCACCGGCTGAGCCATACCAGTCAGAAGTAATTGTGAGGATCACTCTCATCCTTCTGTTAGCAGGAGCTGCAAAGTACTTGGTAGAATCAGTGGTAACGTTGACATTAAATGGACGATAATCTTCAGCAACCCGGTTGAACACAGTTGTGATCTGCGTATTATTCAGACCGGAAGGTCCGCAGACGATCGGCGGGCCGATGTTCCAACTGGTATTGGCAACTGTTTGTCCGTCAAAATCGAGAAACACAACGGCAGAAGCAGATGGATAACTGTTTAACAGGGGTACTTGTGCTTTGGCAATTAGAGTACTGATCAGTGACAGTACCATAAGGCCGGATCGGAACAGGTTTTTCATAACAAGACGGATTTAGATTTTTTTTTCAATAGGGACTAAGGATACGGATGTAAAAACGGATCATCTTTAAAATTTTTTCATTATAAAATGTTTATTCGTTTACCAGGTCATAAAAGTTTTTCTTAACCAGTATAAAATTCCCATTCTTTTTTTGTAATTCATACAGGTCGCCATGCTTAAAGCTCATTATCCTGCCGGAGTAGGTTATTGTTCCATCAGCATTGGTTATGCGGGACAAAGTGAACCGGGCACCGTTATAATTGCTGGAACGGATCACCACGCTGCGGATATTGTTATCTTCTTTACTGCTTACAGAAATAACTTCACCTTCAAACTGGAATGGTGACTGGGTTTTTTCTGCAAGATTGATGTTGATATTGCGGCCTGCGGGATTGTCAAGCAGGGCATTCAGGTCGCTTACAGTAACCGTAATGTTATCCGGAAGATTCAGAAACAACTTTGGTTTGTTGTAATCAGGCTCATTAACGGGGACAGTCTGGTTTTGTGCAAAAGAGCAAACGCTGTAAAGCGTAATGCTTACGCAAAGGACGTAGGTACGAAGGTTTTTCATGTTGAATTTTTAAAGTCAATAGGATATTGTTCGGCAGTCTGGATTCTGACTGCAGTTTTCAGGGGGGACGGTGTTACAAGATTTGTGAATTATTTTAAAAACTGCAAGTACCGGGTTTGTATAATTGGAAAAATCGAGGAGTAGTACTTTGTACCGTTCGTAAAACTCCGGATAGAAAGAGTGGGTAAATTACTTTTAATATTGGTTTGTGCTTAGTAATACCAGCGTACAGGCTTCTCTTGTTTCAATGCCTTTTTTAATTGCCCGTTCTGCCAGTTCATTATTTTCAGCGCCGGGATTAAAGATTATACGTTTGGGATTTAAAGAAAGGATATAATCATAATATTCCTGCTGGTGCTGGGGATTCAGGTAAAGGGTTACTGTAT
>JAHEZF010000092.1 GCA_023251215.1 Sphingobacteriales bacterium
TGCCCCAAATAAATCCATAGTTAGCAGTGCCGCAACCATAATGCATTGACCACGGAGGGGAAATAACTGCTTCATGATTTGCCATTACCAGATGCCTCGTTTCCTGCCTTTCACCCATGAAATGGAATACACGATGCTGGTCGGGCACATCAAAATAAAAATATACTTCCATTCGTCTGGTATGTGTATGTGGCGGAACAGAATTCCAAACACTGCCATTTTCTAAAACAGTTAATCCCATCACCAATTGACAACTTTTTATTCCATCAAGATGAATGTACTTATAGATCGTTCTTTTATTGGAAGTGGATGCATCACCCAGGTTCACCGGTGATGCTTTTTCTTTTGTCATTAGTTTATTGGAATACTTATGATGAGCAGGGGCAGACAGCATGTATAAAATAGCAGGATCTTTTTTACTCTTGCTTCTGAATTTTACATCCTTTGTTCCTTTACCAAGATAAACACAATCCAGTTTTTTGATGGCAAATTCTTTTTTTTCAATAGTAACGATTCCTGCACCACCAACATTGATGATTCCCAGTTCTCTTCTTTCTAAAAAATATTCAGCTCTTAATTCAGGATGATTTGGCAATGCAATTGTTTTGTTAACCGGCTTTACGCCACCAATAATCACTCTGTCGTAATGTGAATATACTAACTGAATAGTATCATTCTGCATCAGGTTCTGTACCAGGAAATTTTGGCGGAGTTGCTCCGTATTCATTTGCTTTGTTTCCTGTGGGCTATTTTGAAAACGTATCTCCATGTTTAAGCTTTCACGGTTGTTTTATTGGGTTCATCAATATGTTGCCAGTTAAAATAATCTTTTGCATTGTTGTAGCAGATGTCCTGCACCACTTTTCCAATCCAATTAATATCGTTGGGCAGCTCGCCATTCTCTATTTCTTCACCGAACAAGTTACACAACAATCTTCTGAAATATTCATGTCGTGGGAAGGAGAGAAAACTGCGGCTGTCAGTAAGCATACCGATAAAACGACTAAGCAATCCCATATTACTGAGTGCATTGATTTGTTTGGTCATGCCGTCTTTCTGATCGAGGAACCACCAGGATGAACCCCATTGAATTTTCCCTGCTGTTGTACCATCATTGAAGTTTCCAATCATGGTAGCAAATAATTCATTATCGGCAGGGTTAAGGTTGTAAATAATTGTTTTGGCTAATTTGTTTTCACTGTCAAGCCGGTCTAAGAATTTAGCTAATGCCTTTGCCTGTGAAAAATTACCAACACTGTCCCAGCCTGTATCGGGTCCAAGTTGTTTTAACATGCGGCTGTTATTATTCCGTAAAGCCCCAAGATGATACTGCTGAACAAATCCTTTTTTCCAATCCCATCCGGCAAACGTAACCAGCATAGCTGATTTAAATTTCCTGCTTTCCTCTAATGTCAATGTACCACCTGAACGAATCTTGGCGAATATGCCGGCAATCTCGGTTTGTGAATATTCTTCTGCATAAATTTCTTCCAGCCCGTGGTCGCTTACGCTGCAATGATTGGCGACAAAAAAGTCATGCCGTTTCTTCAGTGCAGCTATATAATCGTTATAAGTGCTGATTGAAATATCTGAAGCCTTCTCCAGGTTAGTCAGATAATTATTAAATGTGTTCACATCATCCACATTCATTGCCTTATCAGGACGAAATGTAGGTAATACTTTTACTTTCCAGCCATCATTTTTTATTTGCTGATGGTATTGCAGGTTATCAACCGGGTCATCGGTAGTGCAGATGAGTTTTACATTCATTTTTTCCAGCAAGCTTCTTACGCTGTATTCTTTCGTTTGCAGCCTGGCAGATGTTTCATCATAGATTTTCTTTGCAGTATCTGCATTTAATATATCGCTGATACCAAAGTAGCGTTGCAGTTCCAGATGTGTCCATTGATACAGCGGATTTCTCAATGTGTAAGGAACAGTTGCTGCCCATGCCCTGAATTTTTCCCAGTCTGATTTGTTTCCGGTAATGTATGCTTCTTCCACACCGTTGGCACGCATGGCCCGCCATTTATAATGATCCCCATTCAGCCAAACTCTGGTTATGTTTTCAAAATTTTTATCCTCCGCTACTTCATTTGGCGGCAAGTGATTGTGATAGTCAATGATGGGCATGTCTTTGGCATACTCATAGTACAATCGCTGGGCTGTTGCATTACTTAGCAAAAAATTTTCATCTAAGAATTGTTTCATACAATTGCTTTAAAATTATTTATTAGCCCGGCTGTGGTTTTTCATGGCATCGTTTGTTGTGTCACTCACTTGTACGTCCCGTTTTCATGGCATCTCCTGTTGAACCCCTACGGGGTTCTGGAATAATCTGTATCGTTTTGCTCCGGGTTAAAGCCCGGAGCTACCAACATTTTACCCCTACGGAGTAATGTAGTTTTCATCTCTGGCACTTTGTCAAAACAAATAAAGACTCACTGACCTAATTCCTCCCTTTAGGGAGCCAGAGGGCTTATAATGATACGCCTCTTTTCCACGGAATAAAGTCATCCTGGTTCAATTGTACTGCTTTCGGAATCACTTCACCGCTGGCTGCTTTGATGCAATACTCCAATATTTCTTCTCCCATTTGCGTAATAGTTTTTTCTCCTTCAATTACCGGTCCGCAATCAATATCTATAATATCATTCATTCTTTTTGTGAGATTGCTGTTTGTAGAAACCTTAATAGTAGGACAAACAGGATTACCCGTTGGTGTTCCTAATCCTGTCGTGAACAGAATCAGTGTTGCACCTGAGGCTGCTTTGCCAGTGGTAGCTTCCACATCATTACCCGGAGTACAAACCAGACTCAAACCGGCTTTTGTGGCTGGTTCTGTATAATCCAATACATCCACCACAGGCGAAGTACCGCCTTTTTTTGCCGCACCTGCACTTTTCATTGCATCGGTAATCAATCCGTCCTTTATATTTCCTGGCGATGGATTCATGGAAAAACTTGAACCTGCTTTGATAACAGTATCTTCGAAGCCCTTCATCAGTGTCATAAATTTCCTGGCTGCTTCTTCATTAACTGATCGGTCAACCAGTTCCTGCTCCACTCCACACAGTTCCGGAAACTCTGCTAATAATACTTTGCCCCCCAATGCCACAACAAGGTCTGAACAATAGCCCACAGAAGGATTGGCAGAAATACCGCTGAAGCCATCACTGCCCCCGCATTTTACACCAATACATAATTTATTGAGTGTCGCTGGCTGTCTTTCTGATTTGTTTATTTGAATGAGTCCTTCAAATGTTTTGCGAATGGCTTGGGCAATTAATTGTTCTTCACTTTGTGATTGTTGCTGTTCAAATATGAAAAGTGGCTTATCAAAGTTGGGGTTGCGCTGTTTTAAATCATTTTTAAAATCCTGTACTTGTAAATTTTGGCAACCTAAACTTAATACTGTTATTCCACCCACATTCGGATGGTCTGCATAAGCTGTTAATAATTTGCTGAGTATTGCAGCATCCTGCCTGATACCACCGCAACCGCCCTGGTGATTCAGGAATTTAATACCATCCACATTTTTAAAAGGGCGATGATGGCCATTGGAAGAAGGTGAGAGATCAATTGCATCAAGTCCTTTTCCGTTTTTATAAGCATCTGCTAACTGATGTGTGTATTGTTTGTACTTGTCCGTTACCGCATAGCCCAGTTCATTATGCATTGCTTCACGGATAACATCCAAATTCCTGTTCTCACAAAAAACAGTAGGAATAAATAACCAGTAATTCGCCGTCCCCACTCTTCCGTCACTTCGATGATAACCATTAAATGTTCTTCCTTTGAATTTGGAGACATCCGGGGCATGCCATTCAAATTTTGCATTACGATAATCATACGGGTCAGCAGCATGTTTGGTGTTCTCTATTGTCATGCGACCGCCTTGGGGAATATGTGTTTGTGCCCTGCCCACCAGGACACCGTACATAATCACTTCATCACCAGGTTTCATATCATTTGTAAAAAATTTATGCTTGGCAGGGATGTCTTCCTGTAATACATAATTTTCTCCTTCAAAGGAAATAGCTTCTCCTTTGCTGAGACTGGCCAGTGCCACCATCACATTATCCTTCGGATGAACTTTTAAAACCCTGTGCTTCATTTAAGCTGTTACTTTTTTTGCTTCAAGCTGCGAAATAGTTTGTAACACACCATTCGTCATCATATACCGCAATTGTTCCTGTACGGTTTGTAAAAATCCGGATAGTTTCGAAAGGTCTGTATCCCATAACTCCTCATTCTGCATTACTTCTTCTGCAACCTTATCAGTATTGTTATTGTTCCATATTTTGTAAAAATACTCCGCTGAATCGTCTTTTATTTCATACCCCACTCCGTTTCTTTCGCCATAGTATTTATTTCCGGTTTTCCGGGTCACTTTCATATACAGCAGAAATGCTGCAAAACCCGTTGCCATATGCAATGGCACATTATTATTCATTTCAAAATACTTTTGCAGCAACGGCACATTCCTCATCTTCATTTTGGATGTGTACTGAACAGTGATGCTCTGCCACTGGTGGTCAATAAAGGGATTGCAGAAACGTTCAAAAGTACTGTTGGCAAAATCTTCTTTCACTTTTTCAACTATTTCAAACGGGATAGCAGGAGCTATTTCCTCATGCATAAGCTTTTTTGTAAATATACCATATACAGGATGTGTCACCGCTTCTCTTGTAATATTAAACCCACATAAAAAAGCCGTACCGCAATTAAAAGTATGAGTGCCATTGAGCAGGCGAAGTTTCAGTTCCTTGAACAGTGTAATGTCAGGGGTAATGACCAATCCATCATCCACTGTACTGAAAGATAAAACTTCTTTCACTTTTTCATCGCCTTCAATAGCCCAGAGACGAAAGACCTCACTCATCGTCAGCAACCCATCTTCATATCCTAAAGCTGTTTCTATTTTTCTTGTATCAACTGCACTGGGTTTGCCGGGGACAATACGGTCAACTAATGAATTACAAAATGTATTATGATTTTCAAGCCATTCAATGAATCTAAAATCCAAATAATTCCGGTGAGCCAGCTCCAGTACAATGCTTTCTAATTTGGAACCATTATCTGTTATCAATTCTGTCGGCACAATCACCATTCCGCTAACCGCACTTCCATTAAATGTTTTGAACCTCTCATACAGGAAGGCAAGTAGTTTACCCGGAAAAGAGATAGGCGGGTCGCTGTTAATATCATCCTGCAACAATTGTATCCCGACTTCGGTTGTGTTGGAGATGATGATTTTCATTTCGGGATTGCGGGCACATTCCAATATTCTTTTCCATTCTGTTTTTGCGCCCAGCACCCTGCTGATGGAAGCATTAATTATATTTTCTTCAATGATTTTCCCGTTCACGACACCACGAACACAAACGGTATAAAGACCATCCTGCTTATCAAAAGCTGAACTATCACTGTCAGTAGATTTTACCACAACTATTCTTCCATTGAAAATGCCCTG
The DNA here is from genome assembly GCA_023251215.1 of Sphingobacteriales bacterium. GTDB lineage: Bacteria > Bacteroidota > Bacteroidia > Chitinophagales > Chitinophagaceae > JAHEZF01. Next base: position 5,477 of record JAHEZF010000092.1, read on the forward strand.
CTTATTGGCTTTATCAATAAAATAATCAGGCAATGCCCGCAGCAAAACTCCCGTTCCGAATTGCAAAACCTTTTCCGGTAATTCAAACAGTTTTGCGTCGGGTAAATCCAATCCCGGTTGTTTTGTAATGTGCCTTAAGGTCTCGTCAGATAATTGCATAATTATTTTTTTTCAGGGCTCCACCTGTTCTTAAAAACCCAGTTAACAGTTATATCGCTTGCTTTAATGCCGGCAGGGAGGTTATTAATGTACCAGCTGAAATCGTTTCCTCCTTCCCGGTGACAGTTATAATAATAAACCCGGTGACCCCATTGAATAACATTTGTTGTAGGCACACGGTAGATAGCGGTATCTTTCATATTCTTTGCGAATAAACAATTGATAAGATAGAACTGAGCGTCACGATGATAACGGCCTAACATAAAACCATCATAGCCTTTGAATTTGCAATTCATAAGGACTGTCCTGGAATCCTCGTGTTTGGAACCATCATGCCATATTGCTGCTGGCCCTGTCATCGAAATAAATTCACAATTCTCTGCCCATGCCCATCCTCTCGGGCAATAAAAATCAACACCGCCTTCCATAATACAATCTTTGAAATACCACATACCATTATCTACATCCCAAGGGCTAACTGTATCTCCGCCAAATGCCCGGAAATGGCAATTGACAGCTTTCAGCCTTGTTGCGTCCAATGTTCTCAACGCCATCTGGTGACCGTCTTTTCTCAGTTTTTTCATTTTATTGGCTGAAGTATCAGATGCACAATAAATTGTTCTTTCTGTAAAATCAAAACCATAGCTATTGGTGATAGTGAGATTTTTCAATGTTATGTCATTGGCGCCAACGTTCATCGTAGCAACTCCCCAGTCATCAGTATGACCACAACGCCATTCATCTCTTGCAATGGAGGCTATGATAATTGTTTTCTCCCTGTCTTCACCTTCAAAAATGATATTGGCTTTTTCGATATAAATTTTTTCAGCATATGTTCCTTTTTTGATAAATATTATTCTTGGTGCAGAAGGTGAATCTGTCAAACTGTTGATAGCTCCCTGAATGGTTTTATAATCTCCCTTGCCACCGGCATCCACTACAATCTTTTGCTGAGCATACAGAGCCATCACGTGTGACAAACAAGACAATATGAATAAAATCT
>JAHEZF010000093.1 GCA_023251215.1 Sphingobacteriales bacterium
CTAACTCGATAACTTCTGCGTCCAGTCGTTGATTAATAGAAACCATAATACCAAGACCCATACACTTGCTGATAACTTCAGCAAAACTTACATTCATAAGGTTGGCTAATTCACTTACACTGATGAATTCAGTCACATGGAGTTTATTATCTTCTGCTGTCTCTCCTTGTGCATCAGCCATTTCCTGCCTTTTCTCACGACGCAATTTTGCTTTCATGCTCTTACCCCGGCCACCGGCGCCTGCAAGTTTTGCCTGGGTTTCCCTTATCTTTTCCTGTATTTCTTTTTCGTCAATCAGTCTTTCTTCGCGGCGTCCCCTGCCATCCCTTCTATTACCACCACTCCTTCCACGATTATCAGTACGGGTAAAACCACCGCCACCCGGTTTTCTATCACCACCTTCTTTAGTAATAAATCCTTCCCGCTTAACTTCTTTTTTCTCTATAGGTATGCGTTTTCTTTTTCGTTTTTCATCTTTCTTCGGCCTTGTATCGCTATCAACAGGCAACTCAATTTTTCCTAAAATTTTAGGGCCAACCAGTTTTTCAACTTCAATGTTCTCAATAACTTTTGGCTGTTCTTCCCCCGCCAGTTCTTCTTTAGCTACTATTGGTTCCTCAATTTGGGGTTCTTCCTTTTTGCCTTTCCGGGATTTTGTTTTAGTTGCCCCGGTAGCTTTCGGGGTTTCTTCAGCCTCTTTTGGCTTCTCTGCTTCTTTTTTTGCTTTGGCTCCCTTTTTAGGCCGGGTTGATGAATCAATGGTGGAGAGATCAATCTTATCTACTATTTTCAATTTTTCAATTCCCGGTTTCGGAGATTCCTCTGTTTTTTTCTCTTCTTCTTTTTTGGATTTCCCTTTAGCCGTTGCTCCTACAGGCGTGGCTACCAGAGTTTCTTCTTCCGGCTTTGGCTCATCCATCCTGATTATTTTGGCCGGGGTTTTCTCTTCTTTTTTAAAGCTTATCTCTTCATCTTCTTTTTTCTTTTTAGTTTCTGCTAAACTGCCTTTGGGCAGATCCACCTGGTCGCTCTTCATTTTGGCTGCCTTATCACTCTGAAATTCCAGTTGAAGAGAACGGTACATTTCCTCAGTTAACTTAGAAGTGGGTTTCAGTTCATCTTTGGGAAATCCTTTTCCTATCAGGAAGTCAATAAGAGTATCCTGGCCAATATTGAATTCTTTGGCGGCGCCTAATAATCTTGGAAGTTTTAATTCTGCCATTCAGTATAATTAAGTCAAACGGGTCAAATGTGTCATATAAGTCTTTATAATCGCCGGGGTTGTTATAATTTTTTTTGCCCTTTTGAATTATATGACCAATTGATTTTTATTCTTTATCAAATTCTTCTTTTAATATTTTTCTCACTTCTTCGATAGTTTCCTTTTCCAGGTCAGTTCTTCTTTCTAATTCCTCTGCTGTTAAATCCAATACACTTCTCGCTGTATCACAACCTACCCGTTTTAATTCATCAATAACCCATGTTTCGATTTCGTCACTGAATTCTTCGAGGTCAATATCAAATTCTTCTGTTTCCCCTTCATTATCCCGGTAAACATCGAGCTCATATCCCGTAAGATCGCAGGCCAACTTGATATTTACACCCCTGCGGCCAATAGCCAGGGATACTTGGTCTGGTTTCAGGTAAACATTAGCATGCTTATTCTCATTATCCAGCTCCATGCTGGTAATTTTCGCTGGTGTCAATGAACGCTGTATCAGTAATTGAGTATTATTGGTCCAGTTGATGACATCAATATTTTCGTTCTTTAATTCCCGAACAATGCCGTGAATGCGGCTTCCCTTCATTCCCACGCAGGCTCCAACCGGATCAATGCGGTCATCGTAAGATTCTACAGCTACTTTGGCTCTTTCGCCAGGGTCCCGAACGATTTTTTTGATAACAATGAGACCATCAAAAATCTCAGGCACTTCTATCTCCAGTAATTTAGCCAGGAAGTCAGGCGAAGTTCGGGAAAGAATAATGACCGGGGTACTATTCTTCATGTCCACTTTTTTTACTACCGCCCTTATACTTTCCCCTTTTTTAAAGTAATCCTGTGGGATCTGTTCACTTTTTGGCAGTATCAGTTCATTGCCTTCTTCATCCAGCAATAAAATTTCTTTTTTCCAGACCTGGTACACTTCAGCGCTGATGATCTCACCGGTCCGGTCTCCATATTTTTTAGCCAGCACATTTTTCTTCAGATCGCTGATGCGGCTGGCCAGAGTTTGCTTGGCAGCAAGAATTGCCCTTCGGCCAAAATCAACCAGGTCAATTTCTTCATACAATTCTTCGCCCACTTCAAAATCGGGTTCAATTTTTACAGCATCTGAATAAGCCACCTGTGACAACGGATCTTCCACCTGTCCGTCTTCTACAATCATCCGGCGGCGGATAATTTCCAGGTCACCTTTTTCCGCATTTACAATTACATCGAAATTTTCATCACTGGTGTACTTTTTTCGCAGCAGGGTCTTAAATACATCTTCTACCACCTTCATCATAGTGGGGCGGTCAATATTTTCCGCTTCCTTAAAATCCTGGAATGCATCAATCAGGTTAATACTTGACATAAAACAAAATTTTGAGATCCTGAGGGTTTAAAATTTAATTTGAACTTTCGTCGTTTTTATATTTTCAAAAGGAATCGTGTGCTGAATGATTTCTTTTTTCTTTCCATGTCCTTTCTCTTCTTCAACCACTATTTCCGTTTCAGCTGCGCTTAACAATTTTCCTTCTGTTTTAATCCCGTCTTTTTTTATCACTTCAACATAACAGCCAATGTTTTTAAGGTATTGGCGGTATAGTTTCAGCGGTTCATCCAATCCCGGTGATGATACTTCCAGAGAAAAATCACCACCCGGAAACATATTGCTTTCTTCAATCTGATTATAAAGGCTTCGGTTAAGCTGAACCAGTTTATCAATGCTGATTCCATTATCGCCATCAATAAACACTTTAATATTATTCGTTGGCCTGATCTTTACTTCTACCAGGAATAATCCTGGTTCTGCCCCAATTAAAGCTTCCGCTTTATTTTTCAGAGCCTGTATTTGCGATTCCATGTTCATGGGATAGAAAAGAAGAAGGGAACGGTCTTCGTTCCCTTCATTCCTCTATTTCCAATGCAAATGTAGGGGAACTGTTATTACCTGCCAAATGTTACAAATGACCCTTAAAATTTCGGTGAATAAACATGAATTAACGGTAAAATAAAAATTGGCCGATGTAACTTTACTCCATGAAATTCGTATTGTTTGCCATCCTTATTTATTTGCTGTACCAGTTTATATTTAACCTGCTCATCCCGGTATACCGTACTGCCCGTAAAATAAAAAAGGGATTCAGGGAAATGCACGAAAGAATGAATCAGCAATTTCAACAGCAACAGGATAATTCATCGTCTGCATCAACAAATGCAACAAGATCCCAAACAGCTGCAAGTGATTACATTGATTTTGAAGAGATCAAATAGCACTGGGATTTACAAGATTTTGTTGATTAAAATGAAAAGAACCCCCGATTATGAAGGTTCTTTATGTTGTGGACCCTGTTGGGATCGAACCAACGACCCCCTGATTATGAGTCAGGTGCTCTAACCATCTGAGCTAAGGGTCCCGACTGTTGAACAGTCAAAAAAATATTTATTATAAAAGAACTTTCGGACCATATCGGACCCTCCCGCTATAAGCGGGATGCTCTAACCATCCAGATAGCTATCGGGAGAGCTAAGGGCACTGAGCTTTTGCTCAATGGGCAGCAAAAATAGCAAATAAAAATTATTGCTTCTTTCTTAACCTATCTTTAACCGAAAGAAAAATATATTTGCGGACTTAACAAAAATTATGAAGAAGATTCTATCGCTTATTGCCTGTGTTTTGTTGACAACAATCTTATTTGCACAGGACAATCCGGATGCCCAAAAGAAAAAAAAGCCTATTGATTTAAGCAATAGGGCTAATGATCATTTTCTGATTCAGTTGGGGTATACAAGCTGGACCGGCAAACCAGACAGCATTAATACCAAGGGGTTGTCAAAAAGTTTAAATATGTATTTCATGTTTGACAACCCCTTCAAGACCAACCCGCACTTAAGTATAGCCTTTGGCGCCGGCATAGCCACAGATCATATCCTTTTTAAAAAAACCTATGTAGGCATTAAGGACAATACGTCCACTCTACATTTCACCAACCAGTCAGATACCAATCATTTTAAAAAAACCAAACTGGCCACGGCTTATTTAGAAGCTCCTGTTGAATTTCGTTATTCTGCCGATCCTGCCACCGGAAATGGAATTAAAGCTGCCTTAGGTATTAAAGTGGGCGCCCTGTTAAATGCACATACCCGCAATACAAAATTTCAAAGTAAGTTCGACGCAGTTCTGAATGATTATGTGATGAAAGAAGCCAGCAAACATTTTTTTAACAAGACCCGGTTGATAGTTACCGGCCGTGTGGGTTACGGACACTTCAGCCTTTATGGAAGCTACCAGGTTTCCCAGTTATTTAAAGACGGATCAGCTCCGGTAATCAAACCCTTCAGCATCGGATTAACAATAAGCGGTCTTTAAAAAAAACATGAATGTACGGTGGCCTGAAAATCAGGTCGCTTTTAATTTTCTATTTTTGCAGCACCTCTCGCCTGAGGCGGGGGGTGTTTTATTAAATATGCTGGATAAAAAAAATAGAATGGCGCCTGAAGAAAGGGCTTTACTTGTCGGTCTGGTACATAAAGATCAGACAGAACAGCAGGTACAGGAATACCTGGATGAATTGGCCTTTCTGGCCGAAACAGCAGGTGCGATTGCGGTTAAACGGTTTACTCAAAAATTGCAATACCCGGACAGCCGGACTTTTATAGGTAAAGGAAAACTGGAAGAAATAAAAAATTATGTAGAGGGGAAAAAAATCCGCATTGTGATCTTTGATGATGAACTCAGCGGTGCACAGATCAACAATATTGAAAAAGTACTGGATATAAAAACCATTGACCGTTCTGATCTTATCCTCGACATTTTTGCCAGAAGAGCTAAAACGGCACAAGCCAAAACACAGGTAGAGCTGGCACAATACCAGTATATATTACCAAGGCTCCGTGGCATGTGGAAACACCTGGAACGTTTGGGTGGTGGTATCGGCACAAGGGGCCCTGGTGAAAGTGAAATAGAAACTGACCGTCGTATTGTACGGGATAAAATTTCTCTGCTGCGCAAACGATTAGCAGAAATAGACAAACAGGCTTTCACCCAGCGTAAGGATCGGGGCGAATTTATCCGTGTGGCATTGGTGGGTTATACCAATGTGGGCAAGTCCACTATTATGAATTTACTGAGTAAAAGAAATGTGTTTGCTGAAGATAAATTGTTTGCTACCCTGGATACTACTACAGGCAAAGTGGTTGTTGATAGTACTCCTTTTTTATTGAGCGATACCGTAGGTTTTATCCGCAAGCTGCCTCACCATTTAGTAGAAAGTTTTAAAAGCACACTGGATGAAGTGCGGGAAGCTGATATTTTATTGCATGTGGTAGATGTCTCACACGCTAATTACGAAGAACAAATTGCTGTAGTAAACAAAACACTGCAGGAGCTAAATGTTTTTGACAAACCAACCCTTACCATCTTCAACAAAATGGATCTGTATGAAGAGAAGACCTTTGATAAGTGGCTGGAAGAAAGCACTAAAAAAGAAATCCTCGAAGACCTGCGGGAAAAATGGCAAAGAGAAACCAACGGTAATGCTGTTTTTATTTCGGCCATTGAAAAAAGAAACATTGACCTGTTGCGTAAATCAATTCTTAAAAAAGTAAGAGAAATGTACCGGGTAAGATACCCTTATAAAACTGAACTCCCTTATTAGTTTATTAACTGCTTCGCCTCACAGCAATTATCTTTGAAACTGCAACAATCCAGAATGTTGGGGAAACGAATCTATTTTCAGAACGAAAACAATTGGCTGCTTTTTCTTGTCGGCCTTGCTGTGCTGGTCAATCTCAGCGGGTTGTTTATCCCGCTGATGGATCCGGATGCGGGTGTATATGCATCGGTTTCCAAAAACATGGTTCTGCACAACAATTACCTGGAACTTTATTTCCAGGGGGCAGACTGGCTGGACAAACCTCATTTTCCTTTTTGGATCACTGCTGTTTTTTTTAAAGCCTTTGGCATACATGGCTGGTCGTATAAATTACCGGGTGTTCTTTTCGTGTTTCTCGGAGCATATTACACTTATCTTTTTGCCAAACAGCATTATAATAAAACCATTGCTTTATGGGCGGTTTTTATTTTACTAACAGCGGAGCACATTATTATTTCAAACAATGATGTACGGGCTGAACCTTTTCTTACCGGCTTGATCATTGCTTCCATTTATCATTTTTCAAATACTTTCTCAAAAAAAATCGGGTGGCATTTAATAGCTGCATCTTTATTTGCCGCCTTTGCTGTAATGACAAAAGGAGTTTTCACTCTCCTACCTATCGGCGGGGCCATCGCCGGTGAGATCATCATAAAAAGAAACTGGAAAGAATTCTTTCATTGGAAATGGCTGGTAGCTGTAGCCCTGATCATACTATTTATTACCCCCGAATTATACAGCTTATGGT
>JAHEZF010000094.1 GCA_023251215.1 Sphingobacteriales bacterium
TCCCTGGCCTTTGCGGCTTTTCCATTTGTTGGCGCCACCGGTTTAGCGCCGGCTTTCCTTGCAGTTGATGTTCCCATTGCCTGTTATTTCTTTGTGTTGCTCTTATTAAAATGCATATTTATTTAAGATACTACTTTTTCTCCGATCTTAGGCGGGGTTTGGGCACATTTTTTATATACGGCTCAATATTTCCCGGAATAATAAAATTTCTCCTTTTTTTAATCCCGGTATCTGTTTAATAAAATCAGGTCGTTTCGGAGTGCTTTTTCGGAAAGTTCCTGTTGCACAACGCTTTCCTAGTCAAAAAAGCCGGCGAAGACCGATTAATCCGTTAAAATTCCGTTGCAACAATTGAGTAAGGATGAGTTCGTTTTAAAACCTATAAATTTGCCGCCATTGTCCATTGTTGCCTTATTGACTCTGGTGCCAAAGATAATTTTATGGCGAAAGCGGGCCTTCGATTATGTCAGTTTCTATCCAACAAATTGCTCTCAGAACCATTGAGCTGGAAGCCCAGTCTGTTTCCGGACTTGCTTCCTTTATAAATGATGATTTTGAAAACACTGTTACCTCCCTTGCCAATTGTAGGGGCCGGATAGTGATAAGCGGTATCGGAAAAAGCGCCGTTATTGCTCAAAAGATTGTCGCCACATTCAACTCCACCGGAACCCCCGCTATTTTCATGCACGCAGCTGATGCAATTCATGGCGACCTGGGAATGATACAACAGGAAGACGTGGTAATGATCATCAGCAAAAGCGGCGAAAGCCCCGAAATAAAAGTGTTGGTTCCGCTGATCAAACACTTTGGCAATATCCTCATTGGTATGATCGGAAATAAAGAATCCTTCCTTGCCAAAAATGCAAACATTGTTTTAAATACATCTGTTGAACAAGAGGCCTGCCCCAATAACCTTGCGCCAACAACAAGCACAACAGCACAGCTGGTAATGGGTGATGCACTGGCGGTATGCCTGATGGAGTTAAAGGGTTTTCAAACAGATGACTTTGCCAAATTTCATCCCGGTGGTGTTTTGGGTAAAAAATTATACCTGCGGGTTGCTGATCTTTATGTCAACAATGAAAAACCAAAAGTAGTTTCCGGCCAGTCGCTGAAAGAGGTGATCGTTGAAATGACAGCAAAAAGATTGGGGGTAACCGCGGTGGTTGATAAAGAAAATAACCTGCTCGGAATTATTACTGATGGCGACCTGCGCAGAATGTTGGAAAAAAATATTTCTATTGATAAAGTAAAAGCAGACGATATAATGGCAGGCACTCCAAAAACCATCGGCCCGGACGAACTGGCGGTTGATGCTCTGGATGTATTGAGAAAAAACGAGATCACACAATTGGCAGTAACAGACAATGGAAAATATCTTGGCATTATTCATTTGCACGATTTAATACGTGAGGGGTTGATTTAAACCCCCGACCCCTAAAGGGGAGTAGGGAAAGAAAAAAATAATTTCATTACTAGTAAAACAAATATCCCCTTTAGGGGATTTGGGGGCATGAACAAACATCACTACGTTGCAATCATGGCGGGAGGAATTGGCAGCCGTTTCTGGCCCATGAGCCGCACCAATTTTCCCAAACAGTTTTTAGATGTTCTTGGTACCGGCAAAACGCTGATACAACAAACTTTCAACCGCTATTTGCGGCTTGTCCCCCGGGAAAATATTTTCATTATTACCTCCCAAGAGTATGTGGCCCTGGTAAAAAAACAATTGCCGGGAATTTCTGAAGAAAATATTCTGTCTGAACCTTCCCGGAAAAACACGGCGCCCTGTATTGCTTATATTGCTTTTAAGTTAGTAAAAAAAGATCCGCAGGCGTTAATGATGGCGGCACCTGCTGATAATATTATCCTTGAAGCCGATGAGTTCATTAAAACAGCCCGGAAAGCGCTGGCTTTTGTTGACTCCATTAATGCTCTTGTTACTATCGGTATAAAGCCGACCTATCCAAATACCGGCTATGGTTATATTCAACATACTGCTGCCGAAGCGGCTCCCGATGTATATAAGGTAAAAACGTTTACCGAAAAACCCAATCTTGAGTTGGCAAAAACTTTTATTTCGAGTGGCGATTTTTTATGGAACGCCGGAATTTTTACCTGGAAGGTGAAGAATGTACTTCTGGCATTTGAAAAATACCTGCCCGAAATGTATGAAGTGTTTGCAGCAGAAAAAGACAAATTTAATACGGCAAAAGAAGCTGCTGCCATTGAAGAGATTTACCCCCAGTGTACCAATATTTCCGTTGACTTTGGTGTTATGGAAAAAGCCGATAATGTATATGTCATCCCCGCTTCTTTTAGCTGGAGCGACCTGGGTACATGGAACAGCGCCTGGGACAATATGGAAAAAGATTATTTGGGAAATGCTGTGACCGGAAAAAGGGTGGTGGTGGTGGACGCAAAGAATTGCCTGGTACATATGCCCGACAACAAACTGGTGCTGCTGCAGGGTCTGGAAGATTTTATCGTGGTGGAAAGTAACGACGTGTTGCTGATCTGCAAAAAAGACAAAGAACAGGAGATCAGGGATTATATAGCAGAAATAAAACGAAACATGGGAGATAAATATTTATAATGCCGATGCCCGGATGCTTATTTGCAAATAATTGCCCCGGTTATTGCCGTGTTTTTTATTTTTAGGAACAAATTACCATGTCTTCCTTTGCCGTAAATAATATTTTGTTCCTGGATATAGAAACGGTTCCACAATATTCTTCGTATAATCAATTACCGGAGGAATGGAAAAGTCTTTGGGATATAAAGGCCGCTTATATCATCCGAAATAAAGAAAATGAAACCGCCGAAACAGTTTATCCCCGCGCCGGCATTTATGCAGAGTTTGGCCGGATCATTTGCATCAGTTGTGGCGTAGTACAGGGTAGCGGTGATCAACGAAGAATTATTATCAAAAGCTTTTATGGCGATGATGAAAAAATAATCCTGTACCAGTTTTCAGAAATGCTGAATAAATGGTCAACCGACGGAACAAAATATTTATGTGCCCACAACGGAAAAGAATTCGATTTTCCGTATTTGTGCAGGCGGTTAATTGTTAACAACCTCCCGATTCCGCGGGTTTTACAGATGTCGGGCAAAAAACCCTGGGAAGTAAATCATCTTGATACATTAGACCTTTGGAAATTCGGCGATTTTAAAAGTTATACATCGCTGAACCTGCTGGCTCGCACTCTGGGCATCACAACCCCAAAAGATGATATTGACGGAAGTAAAGTGTGGGAGGTGTATTGGAAAGAAAAGAATATGGAGCGAATCGTCACTTACTGCCAGAAAGATGTTGTATCGGTGGCGCAGATATTGTTACGGATGAATGGTGAGCCTATAATCAAAGTCGAAAATATTGAAATCAAGGGCTGAGAGGTATTACAGAAAACTCATGAATATTGAAGAGCTTAGAGAATATTGTTTATCAAAACCCCGTTCCAAAGAAACACTTCCATTTGGCCCAGACACGCTTGTTTATAAAGTGGGCGGCAAGGCTTTCTTATTAGTCGGTCTCGGCAATGAAGATCTCCGCTTCAATGTAAAATGTGATCCTGGCAAAGCCCTTGAGCTGAGAGAAGAATTTTCCTGTGTATTGCCCGGCTACCATATGAATAAAAAACACTGGAATACGATTGTGGTGGATGGCTCTGTTTCTTCCAAACAATTAAAAGAATGGATTGATTGGTCGTATGAGTTAGTAGTGAGGAAGAAGAAAACAAAAAGAAAGTAATTCTTTTTCTGATCTTATCTTTTACACATCTCTACATTTGCATATCTGTAAAAATAATTGTCTTTGCACATTCATTCCAAACTCCCCAACGTCGGCACTACCATTTTTACCGTGATGAGTGCTTTGGCCACCGAGTTCAAAGCCGTTAACCTCGGCCAGGGTTTTCCTGATTACCCGATGAATGAAGAATTGATCGCACTGGTAAATGAAGCGATGAAAGCCGGTTATAACCAGTATGCCCCCATGCCGGGCTGGTTGCCGCTGCGGGAGGCCATTGCAGAAAAAATAGAATTTCTTTATCATATCAAAATAAATCCTGATACAGAAATAACAATCACCCCCGGTGGCACCTATGCCATTTATTCTGCATTTACAACTATTCTGCAACCCGGCGATGAGGTGGTCGTATTTGAACCGGCTTACGACAGCTATATCCCCAACATTGAAATTAATGGGGCAAAGGCGGTTCCCGTAAACCTTGTTTACCCTGATTATAAAATAGATTGGCCGGCGGTCAGGAATGCAATCACAGAAAAGACCAGGGCCATTATGATCAATTCGCCGCATAATCCCACAGGTGCGGTCATCAGCGAAGACGATATTCTGCAACTGAGAAAGATCGTTTCGGGAACAAATATTTTTATTGTAAGCGATGAAGTGTACGAACATCTCATCTTTGACAACATTCCGCATCAAAGCATCCTCCGATATTCTGACCTTCTGGAAAGAAGTTTTGTTTGCTTCTCTTTTGGCAAAGTTTATAATTGCACGGGTTGGAAACTGGGTTACTGTGTGGCTCCGGCGATCTTGACAAAAGAATTCAGAAAAATGCACCAGTTTAATTGTTTTTCCTGTCATACCCCTTCACAGGTTGCCCTGGCAAATTTTCTGAAGAATAAAGACACCTATCTTGGCCTCTCATCTTTTATGCAGGAGAAGCGGGATTGTTTTATCCGGCTGATGCAGGATACAAAATTCGGAATGCTGGAAAGCAAGGGCAGTTATTTTATTTGCGCTAAGTATGATCGTATCAGCAATGAAGGTGACAGGGATTTTGCCATTCGTTTAACCAAAGAAGCCGGGGTGGCTACTATTCCTGTTTCTGCTTTTTATCATAATGGTAAAGACGACCGGGTACTGCGGTTTTGTTTTTCAAAGAAAAAAAAGACGCTGGAAGCCGCCATTGAAAAACTGGTCAGCATCTGACGTTTCGCAGAGCGTCTGACACATTTTGCAATTACCAGCAAGGCTATATTTGACCCCGCAAAGAGGTCTGACATATTTCGCAATGACAATACCTGTAAAATACAAAGGAATTATTTACATGCTGCTTGCCGCATTCGGGTTTTCAGTTATGGGTGGCGCCGCCAAATCACTCAGGGGAAGTTTCAATGCAGGTCAGTTGGTTTTTTATCGTAACCTTGTTGGCTTATTATTTCTCGCCATTGGTTTTTGGATGAGGCCCCCGGTGAACAAAGGAGGAAAGTTTTATCTGCTCCTCTTCCGGGGCATGATGGGAACAACAGCCCTTTATACTTTGCTCTATTGCATTCTTCATATTCCCCTTGGCACCGCTATGACCTACAATCTTACTTCAGTTTTATTTATTGCCATAATTTCTTTTTTGCTGTTCCGGGAATATCATGGCCGCATTGTATTGCTCGCAGTCTTGCTTGGTTTTCTTGGAATGCTCCTGATCTATAAACCCGCTATTCATTTTCCATGGTATTATCATGCTGCCGGGTTATTATCAGGCATTACATCTGCACTGGCTTACATTTCTGTGAATCGTTTGGCCGGGCATTACGACACAAGGATCATTGTTCTTTCTTTTATATTGACCGGCCTGCTGGTCCCCACTGTCTTTATGCTGATCCGCTATTTTGCCAGCGTTCAGCATGATGATGTTTTTTTCATTAACTGGCAATGGCCCGAAGGAATTCAGTGGTTGAAAATTCTTTTGCTTGGTTCGGCAGCTTTGTTTGGGCAATACTTTGTCACCCGTGCCTATGGTTCCGACAAGGCCGGCATCGTCTCTGCCGTAAGCTATGCCAACATTATCTTTTCCGTTTTTATCGGAATGATGCTGGGTGATGCTTTCCCTGACCTGATGTCTCTTTCGGGCATTCTTTGCATTATCGGCGGTGGAATTATTATTTCGCTGGAAAAGCGGAAAACATCGGTCATATAACATTCCTTAAATTTTTTTTACACAAAAATTTGTTGCTGTCAATTTATTAATCGTATATTTGCGATATAAGATTAAAAAGTGGCCTTTCATAAAAAAGAAGAGTTCGGCAGTAAAGAGCAGTCCCTGGCGGCTTTTGCCAAGGCGGTGAGCCACCCGGCCCGCCTTGCCATTCTGCAGGTGCTGGCCAAAAAGAATGAATGTATTTGTGGTGAAATAGTAGCTGTGTTGCCCCTGGCGCAAAGCACCGTAAGCCAGCATTTGAAAGAATTAAAAAACGCCGGGCTCATCACTGGCGAAACAGACGGGCCGCGGAGTTGTTACTGCATCAACTGGAAAGCGTTTGAAAAATACAATACCGATTTTAATTCGTTGTTCGAAAAACTCAAAGAAACAAATTCTAAATGCTGTTAATCTTTTTAACCATAAATAGTATAATCATGAAAACAAACATTCAGAAAGACCCCGGCAACGGCGGTTGTTGCGGCGGCGGCCTGACCGATTGGGGTTGCTGCTAACAAAAAAGACTCCGGAAAGAATCGGAGTCTTTTTTATTTTTAC
>JAHEZF010000095.1 GCA_023251215.1 Sphingobacteriales bacterium
AAAGCGGTGGTGGATTAGGACAACAATAATTTTGAATTGAAATAAAAACATAATGGTATCGCTTTATGCGATACCATTTTTGTTTACCTGTTATTATTCATTCAGCGCCTCTTTCGTTTCACCAGTTTTGCTTTAATGATTCTTACAGCTTCCAAAGGCCTGTCACGGTCAGTGGCTTTGCTGGTTTGTACCGAAGCAATTTTATCAACAACCTCTGATCCTTTCACTACTTCACCAAACACAGTATAGTTCTGATCTAAATGTGGGGTGCCGCCAATGGTTTTGTACACGTCTCTTTGTTCCGGTGGAATTTTTCTTCCATTCAACCGGTATGTTTCTACAGAATCCAGGCCAGCGTCGGTAAAAATTTTTCCCTGCACAATATAAAACTGGCTGCCACTGCTGGCTTTTTGAGGATTTACATTGTCTCCTTGCCTTGCGGCCGCAATCACCCCTTTTTTATGAAACAATGTTTGCCTGAACTCAGCCTGAATGGTATAATCAGGGCCGCCGTTGCCCAGCGGTTCACCGGGTTTTGCATTTTTACTGTTCGGATCGCCGCTTTGTATCATAAAATTCTGAATCACCCGGTGAAATAAAATGCTGTCGTAAAAATGAACTTTTACCAGCTTCAGAAAATTATCCCGGTGCAAAGGAGTGGAATCAGAAAGACGGATGATAATATCTCCGTAACTGGTTTGCAGTAATATATCTCTTCTTCTGTCTTTTTTGCGAAGCGTTGAATCTTTTTGTGAAATAGCAGAAAAAACAATCAAACAATTCAGCAATAAAACAATCCATTTTTTCATCGTCTGTAAATTTAGAAACTATGATTTTCAAAATAAAGAAGGATATGATCTTTCAGAAAATTTTCCTGTTCAAAGTTGTTCATTTCCGGCATTGGTTTCAGTTGCCTGAAATGAGGCCAGCCATCTGCATCTGTTCCTTCTAATTCATAATAACCGCTTGGCGAAAGCAAACTGCACACCGCGATATGCATCAGGTCCTGCTTTTGCTCTTTGGTGAATTTTTCTTTTATATCACCAAACTCCTGCACCCCTATCAGGAAAAGAATGGCTTCCAGGTCGGGCTTTTTACCAAACCGTTCAGTTAGGTTGGCTTCTAAATTCCACCAGCGTTGCTGCAGATCATCTTTTGCGTACATACGGGCAAAGATAATTGCAATTGCGAAGTGAGTTTTTTTAATGATACAGGCTCATTAAACTTTTTCCACCTGAACGGCTGTGCCATAGGCCAGCACTTCCGTAACACTGCCGATCACCTGGTTGGCATCATACCGCATATTAATAATGGCATTGGCGCCACGGTCTTCTGCGTTTTTCAGCATTAGCTGGTAAGCATCTTCTCTTGTTCTTTCGCAAAGCGTTGTATAAATAGAAATTTTTCCGCCAAACAGGGTTTGAAACCCGCCTGCAATATTTCCAAACAGGTTTCTGGAACGAACGGTGATACCTCTTACAAGCCCCAGGCTTTTTATTACCCGGTAACCGTTTAGTTCAATGTTGGTAGTAACCATGGTTTGTTCTATCATACTATTATTTTTTTACTAATGTAGATAAAAATCGCCGTTGCTGATCTGCGGGTCAAAAACTACCTTTGCGGCAAATTGAAACAAAATGCTGCAGGTACAGGCATTACGACAAAATCCGCAGGCTATAAAGGAAAGATTGGCTGTAAAAAATTTTACAGAGATCAATTTGGTTGATGAAATCATTTTATTAGACGAAGAAATAAGGCATCTAAAAAAAAGAATTGAAGATGCTCAAATGCAGATTAATTCAAAATCTGATCAAATTCAGCAGCTCAATAAGAGTGGTCAAAAAGATGAGGCTGATAAGATTCGGGATCAGGTTATTATGCTTAAAACCTTATTAAATAGTGATAAGCCAGAGTTGGAACAAAAAAATAAATTACTAGAAGATAAACTAGTTCGATTACCCAATCTTCCTTCTGAAAAAGTGCCAGTTATTGTAACACCAGGAACAGGAGAGCTAACTATAACAGGGTATCCGCCTTATGTTTTAATATCAGGTAATGTTGTGATTAAAGAAGGCGGAACCAAACCTTCGCTTCCTGCAAATGCATTGCCCCATTGGGATCTTGCAAAAAAGTATGACCTGATTGATTTTGAGTTGGGGACTAAAATTTCCGGAAGCGGATTTCCTGTGTATAAAGGTAAAGGGGCAAAATTACAAAGGGCATTGATACAATATTTTCTCGATTACAATATTGCAGCAGGTTATACCGAATATTTACCGCCACTGATTGTAAACGAAGCAACCGCATTCGGAACGGGACAATTACCCGACAAAGAAGGACAAATGTATTTTGTGAATGAAGACAAGTTTTATTTAATCCCTACTGCAGAAGTTCCTGTTACCAATATTTATCGTGATGAAATATTAAAAGAAAAAGAGTTGCCTGTTAAGATGACAGCATACACTCCTTGTTTTCGGAAAGAAGCGGGAAGCTATGGCAAAGATGTTCGTGGATTGAACCGTGTCCATCAGTTTGATAAAGTGGAGATCGTTCAATTGGTGCATCCGGAAAAAAGTTATGATGTGCTGGAAGAAATGGTGAATCATGTAGAGAAATTAATTCAGACTCTGAATCTTCCTTACCGCATTGTAAAACTCTGCGGCGGCGATATGAGCTTTGCTTCGGCATTGACTTACGATTTTGAAGTCTATAGCGCTGCACAGGATAAATGGCTGGAGGTAAGTTCCGTTTCTAATTTTGAAACTTTTCAAACCAACAGGATGAAGATTCGTTTTAAAGACAGTAATGGAAAGTCTCAGCTTGTCCATTCATTAAATGGCAGCTCTTTGGCTCTCCCACGGATTGTTGCATGCCTGCTGGAAAATAATCAAACTCCCGATGGAATTAATCTGCCAACCGTGTTGCAGCAATATGCCGGAGTAAAATTGATTTCCTGAAAACACATATATTATAAATAATGAGAGGAGAAATGTATTTGAATGCCCGGATGCTCATAGTTTCGTTAATAATTTCAAAATTAAAAATATGAATGTTTATTTGACGTTTTACGTCAAATAACAACAGGTTTTTTAAACTTACAACCTGCTGATAAGTCTGAAACCAAAAATATAGCCCATGCCGTTGAATAACCAGCTTAAAAACCAGCACTTGTTATGGCGGGCTGGTTTTGGCCCCGCCGTCGAACAGCTTGGCGATCTTTCCCAGTATTCTCCAAAACAGTTCTATAAAGCCTTTGTAAAAGCTTCCGAAAAAAAGCCGGAATATATTGATGTAGCGGATGATTACCTGAAAGGGTTGATGATGGGTATTGAAGAAGTGGGTCGCCAGCAACGAAAAGAAATGGATAAGGACCAACGTAAAATGATCCAGCAAAAAAGCCGGGAAGGAGTAAGAAGCCTGAATATGTACTGGCTACACCAAATGGTGAATACAGGGGCACAGCTTCGGGAAAAGATATCTTTCTTCTGGCACGGTCATTTTGCCTGCCGCAACCTGAATGTTTTTTACCAGCAGGGCTTGTTAGATATAATCCGCCGGAATGCCCTGGGAAATTTTGGGGACCTACTGAAAGAAGTTTCCAAATCTGCTGCGATGCTGAATTTTTTAAACAACCAGCAGAATAAAAAAGATCATCCCAATGAAAATTTCGCCCGTGAAGTAATGGAGCTTTTCACAATGGGGCGGGGTAATTACACGGAACATGATGTTAAAGAAGCTGCAAGAGCTTTTACCGGTTGGGGCTCCAACCTGAAAGGAGAATTCATATTCCGTCCTTTTCAACACGATTCTGGAACCAAGTCTGTTTTAGGTAAGACAGGCAATTTTGACGGAGATGAAGTGCTGGATATTTTGTTGCAGCAAAAACAGACGGCAAAATATATTTCGCAAAAGCTGTATAAGTTTTTAGTGAACGAACAACCCGACCCGGTAAAAGTTGAATGGCTGTCTGATCGTTTTTACAACAACAATTATGACATTGCCAAACTGCTGGAAGATGTTTTTACCAGCGAATGGTTTTATGATGAAAAAAATATTGGCGCCAAAATAAAATCACCGGTAGAATTGCTGGTGGGCATTCAGCGGATGTTGCCCATGAAACTGGAAAATGAAGAAGCGCTTATGTTAATCCAAAGGGTGCTGGGACAATTATTATTTTATCCGCCAAATGTGGCCGGTTGGCCGGGCGGCAAAGCCTGGATTGATAGTTCGAGCCTGATGATGCGGATGCGCATACCCAAACTCATCAATGATGTGGATGAAATGAACGTAAGACCTAAAGATGATGACGACCAGATGATGGGCAGGAGAGATGACGAGGGAAAGGTCGCTAATGGCAATAAATCGCTTGCAAATATTCCCCGCCGCCAGCAGATCAATGCCAATGTGGACTGGACTCTTTATATAAAAAATTTTGAAAAAGTGCAGAAAGAAAACCTGACAGATTCTATTTCAAAAGTTTTGTTGCAGACAAAGACCGGAGTCAGCGCAGATATTATTAAACTATATTCAGAAGCAGGCAACCGGGAAAATTTTATCAAAACGGCAACTATACAAATAATGAGTACACCGGAATATCAACTTTGTTAACTACGAAGTACGAAGTTTGAAGTACGACAGGTCGTACTTCGTAGTTCTTACTTCTAAATTTTATACGATGTTTATCAAACGCAAAGAATTTATTCAGATCGGTTCGCTGGCAACAGCATCCATGATGCTTCCAAAGTTCCTGAAAGCAGTTGAAAGAAGGAATATGGTGCCGCCGGGAAATAAAGTACTGGTGATACTGCAACTAAGCGGCGGCAATGACGGGCTGAACACAGTGATCCCGGTAAGAAATGATTTGTATTATAAAGCAAGACCCAAGCTGGGCATTGAAAAAACAAAATCATTACTGATTACAGACGAAGTGGGCCTGCATCCCGCATTGACCGGGTTTAAAGAATTATATGATGATGGAAGCCTCGGTATTATGAATGGAGTGGGTTATCCTAATCCTGATCGTTCGCATTTTCGCAGCATGGATATATGGCAAACCGGAAGCCAGAGCACAGAATATTTAACTACCGGCTGGGTGGGCCGTTATCTTGATGCACAGTGCAATGGTTGCGATAAACCCACACAGGCTATCGAAATTGATGATGTACTTAGTTTAGCGATGAAAGGAGAGCATGTAAAAGGGATTGCCGTAAAAGACCCCAGACGCCTGTATGGAGCATCTAATGAAAAATTTTTCAGGGATGTTTTAAAAAACCATGTTGATGAACCGGGCGAACAGGCTGTTGATTATTTATATAAAACCATGGCCGAAACGCTTTCATCGGCTGATTATATTTTCAAACAAAGCCAGATGCACCCCACTTCGGCTGAATACCCCAAAACGGATCTGGGCAACAGTATGAAAACAATTGCTTCCTTGATTTTCTCAGATATTAATACCAAAGTGTACTATGTGTCACTGGGAAGTTTTGATACACATATCAACCAGGATGCACAGCAGCAACGTTTATTCACCGAAATGAATGATGCGGTAAAGGCTTTTGTAAAAGATCTGAAAACCAATAACCGTTTCGAAGATGTGATGCTGTTTACTTTTTCAGAATTTGGCAGAAGGGTGGAGCAAAATGCAAGCGGCGGAACCGACCATGGCACAGCAAACAATATGTTTTTAATAGGTGGCGGATTAAAACAAAAAGGATTGATCAATGGCATGCCCGATCTGAATAATCTGGATGAAGGCGACCTGAAATACAAAGTGGATTTTAAAAATGTTTATGCCACTGTATTAAATAAATGGCTGAATGCTGATGATACAGCTATCATGGGGAAGAAATATGATTACCTGAATTTCATTTAATATATCCTGAATCCGTAGTCGGATATTGAAACCGTCCTGTCCTCCAAAACGAAGTCGAATGAAAGGGCAGTTTTTTAATTTATCTTGTTCAAAAATTGATCAGCTTGCTTTCTTTTTACTCATAGCAACACGATAAAGAATAAATCCCATCATTGCAAAAAAGGCGACACCTAATATCTGGTAGCCTCCCCCTCCAAGCGCCTCTTTCATTCCCTTTTCAAAATTTACCGAGTTCATTGCCGATTCAAAGAACACGGTTAGTATGGCAACAATCACACCGAACAAAGCTCCGCCAGCAACAAGACCTGTGGCAAATAGATTTCCTTTTCTTAAATCTTCTTCCCCTTCCACATCATTTTTATTCTTCTTTGCTTTTTTATCTGCCACGCCTCGTAAAAATCCGCCAATAAATATTGGCAGCGTGGTTGACAATGGCAGGTATGTACCAACAGCAAAACTCAACGATTTTATTCCACATAGTTCCAGTACAATTGCTACAAAAACTCCAACTAATACAAATTGCCAATCCAGGTTGAATGAAAGAATCCCTTTTATCAAGGTAGCCATTAATGTGGCCTGGGGTGCAGAATATGTTTCACCTATGGCATGTTGTACCCCGGTT